>NZ_JBPYUI010000036.1:0-41017 GCF_051858335.1 Klebsiella sp. K47 | reverse complement strand
TGATGGCGCTGGCCTCTGCCGGGCGCGGCGGGGCGACGCCGCTGCGCATCACGTTGTGCGGAGTGGCGCTGTCAGGGTTTGCGTCGGCGGTGACGGCGGCGATATTA
The DNA here is from genome assembly GCF_051858335.1 of Klebsiella sp. K47. Classification (NCBI taxonomy): domain Bacteria; kingdom Pseudomonadati; phylum Pseudomonadota; class Gammaproteobacteria; order Enterobacterales; family Enterobacteriaceae; genus Klebsiella; species Klebsiella sp. K47. Next base: position 40,910 of record NZ_JBPYUI010000036.1, on the reverse strand, counting down.
ATTCTCGATGAACAGACGCTGCTGGCGATGCGCACCTGGCTGGCTGGCGACCTGGCCGGACTGAACTGGAGCACGCTGCAGACGGCGCTGGTTCCAGCGCTGATCGGCCTTGGCGTCGCGCTGCTCATTGCCCCACGCCTCAACGTGCTGGCGCTGGGGGATAAGGTGGCGCTGGGCCTTGGCGTTAATCTCGTCCAGACCCGGCTGCTGGGCCTGCTGGCGATTGCGCTGCTGTGCGGCGCGGCGGTGGCGGTGGCCGGGCCGATCGGCTTCGTCGGGCTGGTGGTGCCGCACATGGTGCGCCGTCTGGTGACGGAAGACATCCGCCTGGCGCTGCCCCTGGCCGCGCCGGTGGGAGCGCTGGCGCTGGTGCTGGCGGATATCGCCGCCCGGACGCTGGTCGCGCCGCAGGAGCTGGCCACCGGAGCGATGACCGCCCTGGTGGGCGCGCCGTTGTTTATCTTTATCGCCGCGAGTTTTTTTAAATGACGCGCGCCGTTCACCGGGCCGGTTTTCGGCCGCTGGCTTTCGCCTCCCGTCATCTGCTGCTGCGTCCTGCGGCGTTAAAAATTGCCGCCAGCATAGTGCTGACGCTGCTGGCGCTGGGGCTGTACAGCCTTAGCCGCGGCAGCTATCCGCTGCCCGCGTCGACGCTGGCGCGAGCCCTGCTGGCGCCCCAGGAGATGGGCGAGCAGCCGCGCTTTATTCTGTTTGATATCCGCCTGCCGCGGATCCTGATGGCGCTGCTGTGCGGGGCCATGCTGGGGCTGGCCGGCGCGGCGATGCAGAGCATCACCCGTAACGGGCTGGCCGACCCGGGGCTGATCGGCGTCAAAGAGGGGGCAAGCATCGTGGTTCTGGCGCTGGTGCTGTTTTTCCCGGCGGTAGGCCTGGTCTGGCGGCCGCTGGCGGGGATGGTCGGCGGCATAGCGGTGGCCCTGCTGGTCCTGACGCTGGCCCGCGACTGTTCGCGGCCGCGCTTTATTTTAATTGGCATCGGCGTCTCCTGGAGCCTGGCGGCCGCGGTCGGCATCTTTATGACCACCGCCGACGTACGCGACGTGCAGACGGCGATGATCTGGCTGGCGGGCAGCCTGCAGGCCGCCACCTGGCCGCTGCTGGCGGTGGCTTTTTGCTGGGCGCTGCCCGGGGCCATCATCCTGTTCTGTACCGCCCGGGCGGCGGACGTGGCGCTGCTGGGCGACCGGACCGCCATCGGCCTCGGCGTACGTCTGCAGCAGCTGACGGTGCTGCGCTTTTTTGCGCCGGTGCTGCTGACCTCGGCCAGCGTCTCCTGCGTCGGCAGCCTGGGTTTTGTGGGCCTGATGGCGCCGCATATGGCGCGTTTTGTGCTGCGCGGCGGCCAGGTATCGCTGCTGTGCGGCAGCGCGCTGATTGGCGCCTTGCTGGTGCTGGCGACCGATACCCTTGGCCAGCTGGCGTTTGCCCCGCTGCAGATCCCGGCGGGGATTGTCATTGCCCTGGTGGGCTGCCCGTTCTTCGTTGTCTTGCTCTGGCGTCGCCGTGATGCCCTTTAACCAGGAAGGTAGTATGCGTTGGTTCGTCTCATTGCTGCTGTTGCTGACGGGGGCCGTCAGCGCCGCCGCCCCACAAACTCAAACTTTCACCGATGATTTAGGCCGCACCGTCACCGTGCCGCTGCATCCGCAGCGTATCGTTTCGATGCACGATCTCGACATTACCATTCCGCTGATTGAGCTCGGGGCGCCGCCGATCGCCAGCCACGGCCGGACGCGCCCGGACGGCAGCCACTACCTGCGATCCAGCGCCCAGCTCACCGGCGTCGATTTCGACAACAGCGATATCCGCTTTATTGGCACCGCCGATATCGATCTGGAAGCGGTAGCCGCCGCCAGGCCGGATCTGATCATCACTGAGCCCAGCCGCCACGTGTCGGTAGAGCAACTGGAGAAGATTGCCCCGACGGTGAGCATCGACCATCTGCAGGGCAGCGCCCCGGAGATTTACCGCAAGCTGGCGCAGCTGACCGGCACCCAGCCGCGGCTGGCGATCCTCGAGCGCCGCTATCAGGAACAAATTAAACAACTGAAAGCGATGGTCAACCCACCGCAGTACAGCGTCTCAGTGATCCAGGCGAACAACGGCAAGGTCACGGTGCATCATTCGTATCATGCGCTGGGCCGGGTGCTGCGCGACGCCGGGTTCCGCTTTCCGCCGCTGATTGAGCGGCTCCCCGACGGCCAGCGCATTGACGTCAGCGCGGAACAGCTGCCGGAGCTGGACGCTGATTTTGTCTTCGCCACCTGGCGGTCGGATACCGGCGGTAAGCCGCAGGATGAGCTGCAGGCGATGGAAGGCGTGATGCCCGGCTGGTGCGACTTTATGCGCGCCTGCCGCACCGGGCACTATATTTTACTGCCGCGGGAAGAGGTGATCTCTAACTCCTACGCCGCGCTGTCCCTGATGGTGGCCCAGGTGCAGTCGCATATTGCCGGCAGGCCGATCCCGGCGGAGGCCAAATGAAAAGCGCGGTAAAAAAAGAGAAGGGCAAAGTCGATCTGTTCGGCGAACGCTATCGCGCCCGGGCGCACCAGCTCTCCCCCCGGCTGCGGGCGGTGGTCAGCTATATCAACGACAACCGCGAGGTGGTGCTGGAGCATACCGCGATGGAGATCGCCACCGCGACCCAGACCTCCGACGCCACGGTGGTGCGTGCCATCCAGGCGCTGGGCTTCGCCGGGCTGCGCGAGCTTAAGCAGACCATGGAGCGCTGGTTCGGCACCTCGGTCACCTCGGCGGAAAAGATGCGCTCGACGGTTACCGCGCTCTCCAGCGACGTCAACTCCAGTATTGATTTTGTGCTTGAAGGCCATCAGCGGGTGTGCGAGGTCCTGTCGCGGGCCGACAACCGCGCGGCGGTGGCTCAGGCGGTGGCATTGCTCAGCGACGCGCGCCAGGTGGGGATCTTCGGTATCGGCGCCTCGGGGATCCTCGCCGAATACACCGCCCGGTTGTTCAGCCGTATTGGCCTGCCGGCGTACGTGATGAACCGCACGGGCTTTAGCCTTGCCGAACAGCTTATCGGCCTGCAGCGCGGCGATGTGCTGATCATGATGGGGCAAAAATCTCCCCATCGCGAAGGATTGACCACCCTGCGCGAGGCGAAGCGGCTGGGTATTCCGACCATCCTGCTGACCCAGGCGGTGGACTCGCGCTTCAGCCAGGAGGCGCAGGTGGTGATCGACGTCCCGCGCGGCGGGGACAGTAGCCGGATGCCGCTGCACGGTACGGTGCTGGTCTGTCTCGAGATGATTGTCCTGTCGGTGGCCTCTACCACGCCACAAAAAACGGTGAAATCCCTGAAACGAATCAACGATCTGCATCGGGCTATCGGTAAATCCGGCGGTAAACGGGGCCATTGAGAAGATAATTCACCAGCGGGAAGGTTTCCGGTTGCATATAAAAGTGAGTGTGTGTATTTTTATGCAAAATAAATGCATAAAAAGGAAATCTCATGGTCAAGAATTTGCTCAAAGCGTGTTGCATGATAGCCGCGCTGACGGCTGCCGGACAGGCGGCTGCGGAAACCTATACCGTCGGCTCCGGCGGCACCTACCGGCCGTTTGAATTTGAAAACAGCCAGAAACAGCTGGAAGGTTTCGACATCGACATCATCAAAGCCATCGCCAAAGCCGAAGGCTTTGACGTTAAGCTGGTCAATACCCCATGGGAAGGCATCTTCGCCACGCTGAACACCGGCGACCGCGACATCATCATCTCCGGGATCACCATCACCGATAAACGCAAACAGATGATCGATTTCTCCGCGCCGTACTTCCCGGCCGAACAGTCTATCGTCGTCGCTCAGGACTCGCAGGTGGATTCGCTGGCGGCCCTGAAAAACGAGAAGGTCGGGGTGGTGAACTCCAGCACCGGCGATATCGTGGTTTCTGAGGTGCTGGGTAAAAACAGCACCGCGATCAAGCGCTTCGACAATACCCCGCTGATGCTCCAGGAGCTGTTTGAGGACGGCGTCAGCGCCGCGGTAGGCGACGTCGGGGTAGTGAAGTACTACATCAAACAGCACCCGGAGAAGCAGTTCAAGCTGGTGCCGGATGCTAAATTTGAGCGTCAGTATTTCGGTATTGCGGTGGCGAAAGGCAACAGTGAACTGCTGGGCAAAATCAACGCCGGGCTGCAAAAGATCGTTGCTGACGGGACTTACGCCAAAATCTATAAAACCTGGTTCGACGACAACGTGCCGACGCTGCCAGCGCAATAATCCACCTTTTTCAGTGACCACGGCTATCGCCCAGGCGATAGCCGTATTTTTTAGGGAAGGACTATGACGGGATTCCGTTGGGAGATCATCGAGGAGTACGGCCCGCTGTTTGTGGACGGCGCCCTGATGACGATTAAATGTACCATTATCTGCGTGATCCTCGGGACGCTGTGGGGGTTAACTCTCGGTCTCGGGCGGATGGCGAAGGCCGAGCACGGGCCGTGGAAATATATTCTCCGCTACCTGGTGCAGTTTCCGGTGCGCTTTTACGTCAGCGCCTTCCGCGGCACGCCGCTGTTCGTGCAGATTATGGTGGTGCACTTTGCGCTGGTGCCGCTGTTTATCAACCCGCGCGACGGCCTGCTGGTGACCAGCGGCCTGATGAGCGCCGACTTTGCCCGCGAGCTGCGCGCCAGCTACGGGGCGTTCCTCTCCTGCATCGTGGCGATCACCCTTAACGCCGGGGCCTATGTGTCGGAGATTTTCCGCGCCGGCATCCAGTCGATCGACAAAGGGCAGATGGAGGCCTCCCGCGCGCTGGGCATGCCGTGGTGGAAAACCATGCGCAAGGTGATCCTGCCGCAGGCGTTTCGCCGTATTCTGCCGCCGCTGGGCAATAACGCCATCGCCATTGTCAAAGACTCGTCGCTGGCCTCGGCGATTGGCCTGGCCGATCTGGCCTATGCCGCGCGCACCGTCTCCGGCGCCTACGCCACCTACTGGGAACCCTACCTGACCATCTCTCTGGTCTACTGGGTGATCACCTTCCTGCTGGCGCAGCTGGTTAACCGTCTGGAAAAGAGGTTTGGCAAAAGTGATTCACATTAATAACTTACATAAGCGCTTCGGCGACAGCCACGTGCTGCGCGGCATCAGCTGCGATATTAAACCGCAGGAAGTGGTGTGCATCATCGGCCCGTCTGGCTCGGGGAAAAGCACCTTCCTGCGCTGCATGAACGCCCTGGAGACGGTCAGCGAAGGCGAGGTGGTGGTTAACGGCTTTGCCGCCCACGACCGGACCACCGACCTCAACAAGATGCGCGAAAGCGTCGGCATGGTGTTCCAGCGCTTTAACCTGTTCCCGCACATGACGGTGCTGGAAAACCTGATCATGGCGCCGATGAATCTGCGCAATATGCCGCGCCAGCAGGCTATCGACCTGGCGGAAGCCTTGCTGGCGAAGGTGGGCTTAAGCGATAAGCGCGACGCCTGGCCCTCGAGCCTGTCCGGCGGCCAGCAGCAGCGGGTAGCCATCGCCCGCGCGCTGGCGATGAAGCCGTCGATAATGCTGTTCGATGAGCCCACTTCGGCGCTGGATCCGGAGCTGGTGGGCGACGTGCTGGAGGTGATGAAAAACCTCGCCAGCGAGGGGATGACCATGGTGATCGTGACCCACGAAATGGGCTTTGCCCGCGAAGTGGCCGACCGGGTGATCTTCATCGACCAGGGCGTGATTCAGGAAGAGGGCAAGCCGGGGCAGATCTTTAGCGCGCCGACCAACCCACGCACCGCCGCGTTCCTCAGCAAGGTGCTGTAAACCGAGCGGGCTGGCGCCAGGCCAGCCCGCTGAGCATTCCGAGTGTATTGACGAAGCTTTTAATCATCCGCGCAAACATTGACTGGGCTCATATATCCCGCGATAACCCCTTTGTTAATCTCAGGGTGTCGATTAGGACTTCTCCAGGAAAATAACGTTGGAAATCTTTTTTTAACCCACTGAAAAATAGCGATTAACTATTTTTCATACGCCAAAAATCATGGTCCGTTAATGACGGACTCGGTTTCGTATGGGTTAAAAAAGGTACGTTATGACAGTTACATGGACGGTCACGCCCGTGGGGTATCAGCACATTGCCAAACGCTGCCCCGCCTGCAATGTGAAACGCGACTTCGCGCCTTCCGGCGCCATCCGGGTGAATTCGCAAAAGAAGCTGCTGGATATCTGGAGCATCTATAAATGCACGCGCTGCGATTACACCTGGAATATCGCCCTGTTTTCCAGGCTGCACGTCAGCAAGATAAACCGTGAACTGCTTCAGCGCCTGCTGCAGAACGATGCAGCCATGGTTCACTATTATGCCGCTGACCTCGCGACGCTGAAGCGCAACCGCGCCGAGCCGTCGGGGCAACCTGATTTTCGTATTCACGAGCAATGGTCGGTTACGTTGATGGCATGTCAGCGGATAACGGTGCGCGTCAGAGTCAGTCAGCCATTTCGCATCAGCCTGCTATCAATACTGAAAAAACAGCTCAAGCTGAGTACGGCTGAAATCCGGTGGTTGGTCGCGACAGGGCATATCGAGGGTATTTCACTAAAACAGCTCAAGACGAAAAAGCTGAAGGCGATGGAATATGATTTTCAGCTGGCGGCGGAAACGCTGTATGCGCGACGCCGGATTACGTTATCACTTTGCGGTAGATAACTTGCCGGGAAGATAAGCCGCAGCGCTTGAGCTGCTGGCTTTTTATTCCTCGGTGAATAAGGACGGCGAAGTTGGCCGTCCTGACTCCCTTATCTCCGTCTGCATAAGCCACCTCCGCTGCAGCCATTCAATCTGCAGACGCATAGTAAACAAACGCCAGCTTATTGCCGTCGGGATCGCGGACGTAGGCGCTGTGAAAACCGTCGCCATACTGCGGCCGGTGACCGGGACCGCCTTCGTCACGTCCGCCGAGTTGCAGGGCGAGGGCATGCAGTTCCGCAATATGTGCGACGGAGCGGGCGTTAAGCGCCACCATCGTTCCATTACCCACCCCGGCAGGCTGCTGGTCAAAAGGAACACCCACGCACAGCCCGCAGGTGTGATTGCCGTTGAAGGTGCCCCAGGACGCCCCCTGTTCGTTACGGCCGGCTTTGACGTGCCCCAGCAGCGCCATTAACGGGTCATAGAACTTGATGGCGCGTGGCAGATCGTTCGTTCCCAGCATAATGTATGAAAACATAGTGTTCTCCTGTTGCGGGCAAAAAGGCCTAAACCTTCAGGCTGGCTGAAGAAGATGTTGCTGACGGAGTTTTAACAAGCGCGAGACCAGCATGATGACGACGATTCCTGCTATCAGCGCCAGGCAGTGAAAAGCAATTCTGCCGCCAGCCTGGAAGTAAACCCAGCGCGCTACTTCCACCGAGGCCGCCATAAAACTGAGCGCCACAATGTTGATGGTGGCTGAAACCGTCCCTTTCGGCAGGGAGTGGGAAAAAAGCGCAAAACGGAATAATACGGGGAACAACAGGCCTGTTCCGAGGGCATAGAGACTTGTTCCTGAAACGGACCACCACCAGGTATGGGACCATGCAATATTTCCCGCCAGTAATACCAACAACCCGGTCAGCTGTATCGGGATAGTGCGCCAGATAAAGCGGGGAGAGGTCGGATCCTTGATAAAACGGGCCACGATGATGCTGGCAATAATAACGCCGCCAAAGACAGGCACCTGGGTCCAGGCATAGGCGCCGCGCGACATCCCGCCGTCATCGATCAGGATCACCGGAGAGAGTGCTACCCAGGTGATTATCGGCAGGTTACTGAATGACAACGCCAGCGCGCCCGTGAGCACCACCGGCTGTTTAAAGGCGCGGACAAACTCGGAAAATACCTCTCCCGGACGAAACCCCCGGCCCTGAGAGGTGACCGTTTCTGGCATGTTAAAAATCAGTAACGCCCAGGCCAGCAAGCTCATGGCGCCGATGATCGCAAACAATAACTTCCAGTGCAGGAAATTCATCAGGCCAGCGCCCGCCAGGGGCCCGATTACCGGCGCCAGCAAAACGATGGATGTCAGCGCCGCCATAATGCGGATAGACTCTTTTTCATCAAAAGCCTCCTGGATGGAGACATAACCGACTGTCGAAATGAAGCAGATACTGGTTCCCTGGATAAAACGGGCGATAAGATATTGATCAATCGACGTGACAAAGATCATGCTGAAGCAGGCCAAAGCAAAGATGATGGCTCCGGTCAGTAGTACGGGGCGGCGACCAATGCGGTCGGAGAGCGGCCCCAGCAGCCACTGTAATGCCAGCCCCCCGGCTAAATAGAGGCTGACAGAGGCCGGGGCTAACGCAACATCAGCCTCAAATTCCCGGATGATGTGGATAATACCCGGCTGAATGAGATCGGTAGTCAGATAAGCAGAAAAATCATAGATAACCATCGCCAGCGGAAATAACAAGATTCTGCTAAAACGGATGTACGGTCCCAACGCTAATTTCATACGCGAAGACTCCCTGGTCGGTGACGGTTTCCCTGGTATCGGGGCCTGGTTGATGTGGATCCCTTGCGGCTGTCGTCACAGGCTGGCCGCGGAATGACAAACCGAAAGATAAAATTCGCCTGGCGACGGTCATTGGGTAAGGCAACGCAACGGCATGCAGAGGGAGTGATCGAGCATGGCAGAGGGATAACGCACCGGGTTAACTGGCTGGGGGTGACGTTTCTTATGCGAGGGAGGGGTCTCGCTGCCATCGCGTGGATGTGGAGCGTTTGTCCGCAGGGGACGAGAATGAATAAAGTCGCTTGCTCCTGAGGGGAAACATTCATACCGGGAAACCTTTGTCATCATCATGGGCAAAATAGGCGAACACTCGCCAGTGTCCGCATTCGATTTCAGCGCAGTGATAATCAGTCCGGCCAGTGATGGTCGGAAGTCTGATTATCAGATGATTAGGTTTTCCAGCATCGACGCCTCAGCTATGGGTATGAATTATTCATTAAGGAAATGATAACACCCACATTTGTTATGGGAATTGCGCAGGTAAGAAAATGTGACTTTCGCCCGCTTATTGCGTGAAGCTGATCGCAACAGACCCGGCGCTGCGCTCAGCCTTGCCATGGTACACCGCCTCAATATTATTCCCCTGCGGATCCAGCACAAAAGCGGCATAGTAACCAGGATGATAGTGTCGTTCGCCAGGCGCGCCGTTATCACGTCCGCCATGGGTCAGTGCCGCATGGTAAAAAGCGTCCACCATGTCACGATCTCTGGCCTGGAATGCCAGGTGGTGGCGCCCAGTCAGTTTCCCGGCAGCCTCCGGGCTGCGGCGTGAGGCCACCACCAGTTCGTCGGCCAGCAAGTATTCATTGGCGGTGGTGATAACCGGGATCTCCAGCGCCGACAGTACGGCGGTATAGAAGTTTTTGCTTGCCTCAAAGTCTTCGACAACCAGCAGAATATGATCGATCAATCTGCCACGATGTAAGGTATTACTTTCCATGGGATTTCCTTTCGGCTGGGGGGCCGGCAATGGTTAACAGCAGTGAGCCAGCAAGAACAGGATACCCTCCGGTGAGGGCCATAAAAAAGGGCTGGCGCCAGGCCAGCCCGTGAGGACTACCGTGCGGACTCCGTCGCCTCGTCCATGTCATCTTCCTGCTCACTGGCAAGCAGGGTTTTCTCGTTTTTGCACAGACACTGAATCAACAGGAACAGCACGCCGCTGGCCACCAGGGTGACGATCAGGCCATCGTAACCAGTGATGCCGATCAGCATGCCGCTGACTACCGGCCCGGCCACACTGCCGGCGGACCAGAAAAAGCCGAACAGGGCGTTAATCATAATCAGCTTCTGCCCATTGAAGGTTTTCCCCGCCCGCACCAGCGACAGGGTATAAAGCGCGCCCGCCGCGGCGCCCAGCAGCAGACAAATGGCCATCAGCTGAATGCGCGAGCCGAGCATCAGCGGCAGGGCCAGCAGCGACAGGCTGAAAACCACCGCGCAGCTCAGATGCACGCGGCGAATCCCGACCCGGTCGGCCAGCCAGCCGAGCGGGGTCTGGAACATCGCATCTCCGGTCAGCACCACGGTGACCAGCAGCACCGCCAGCCCTTCATTCAGCCCTTTGTCCATGCCGTACAGCGGCAGCAGGGCGAGGATGCTGGCGTCAAAGAAGGCGAAGCAGAAGACCCCGGAGGCCAGTACCGGCAGAAAGGCGCCGAGGCTGCGCCAGCTGGCGCGCTCCCCGAGGCTTTCACGAGTGCCGGTGGGCAGATGGCGCAGCATCAGCAGGCAGACGGCGGTGACCGCGACAATCGCTATCAGCGCTGATGTCTGCCAGGCTGGGCCGACGGAGATTAGCAGCGGCCCGGCCAGCTGGCAGCCGGTAAAGGCCGAGGCGTAGAGACCGGTGAGGGTAGCGCGCTGGCTGCCCGCCGCGCCGCCGGTGATCCAGCTTTCGCCGAGTACGATAATGACCCCGGAGGCCAGGCCGGTCAGCAGGCGCGGCAGCAAAAGCAGCGTCATATCGGTAGTCATGCATGAGGCGATGGTCGCCAGCGCCAGCAGGATCAGACTGCCGCTCAGCAGCACGCCCATTTCAACGCGCCGGCACAGCGCAGGAGAGAGGAAAGAGGAGATCATCATGCCGGCGGGCGGCAGGGCGGCCAGCAGGCCGACGTACAGCGGCGCGATCTGCTGCTGCGCCAGCTCAAGACTGATTAACGGCACCGTATAGCCGGTGATAAATCCCACAAGCGACGCGGCCATGATCATCGCCAGCGTGGGGGCAAGACGATTCTGGTCTGGGTTAAACATTTTATTTCCGATGACGGAGAGGTCAGTAGTGGATCCTTCGGCAAATTGCCGTCCTGAGTTGCATAATAATTAATCGACTGGCCGTTGTCACCGTTGAAATCACTACCAAAAAAGGACCGCAGGGCGGCAGGTGGGCTGTACGCCGCGCCGCCGCCGCATTTCGTGACGTTGTCAGCGTGGTAACGACAGGATATAACGGAGGGAGCGGCAGCGCCCCGACGCCGGTGAGCGACGGGGAAAAACGCGACGCATGACCGATTATTCAGCATTACGCTATGCAGGAAAGGAGTAATACATGGCCGTATCGCCGTCACTGATCGCCGAAGCCGTTGGCTGGCGACGTGAATTTCACGCCGCGCCTGAGCTCGGATATCAGGAGCAGGAGACCTCGCGCCGCGTTGCGGAGCTGCTGGCCTCGTTTGGGCTGCAGGTGCACCGCGGGCTGGCCGGCACCGGCGTCGTGGCGACGCTGGAAAACGGTCCCGGGCCGGTTATCGGCCTGCGCGCCGATATGGACGCCCTGCCGATCACCGAGCTGGGGAGCGTCAGCTACCGTTCACGCCGCGCCGGGGTGATGCACGCCTGCGGCCACGATGGCCATACCGCGATGCTGCTGGCGGCCGCCGCCCATCTGGCGCAGACCCGCCATTTCAGCGGCACCGTCCACTTTGTCTTTCAGCCGGCGGAAGAGAACCTCGGCGGTGCGCGCAAAATGGTGGAGGAGGGGTTGTTTGAGCGCTTCCCGATGGACGCCATCTACGCGCTGCATAACTGGCCGGGGATCCCTCTTGGCGAAGTGGCGCTCAGCGATGGCGCGATGATGGCCTCGCTGGACGCCTTCGAGATCACCCTGCGCGGAAAGAGCTGTCATGCGGCGATGCCGGAGAGCGGGGCCGATCCGATCGTCGCGGCGGCGCAGCTGATAATGGCGCTGCAGACCATTCCTTCCCGCCGCTTGTCGCCGCAGGATTCCGCGGTGGTCAGCATCACCCAGATAAACGGCGGCGAGGCGATCAACGTCCTGCCGGACACCGTGGTGCTGCGCGGTACCTTCCGCTGCCTGAGCAATCGCGTTCGCGCCCGCGTGCGGGAGCTTATCGAAAGCTATGTGGCAACCCAGCCGCAGGTGTCCGATGTGCAGGGTGAGATTAGCTGGTTCCCGGGTTATCCGGTGACCAAAAACCATGCGCTGCAGGCGCAGCAGGTGCGCGAGGTGGCCGTCGCCACTCTCGGCGCGCAAGCGGTGCGCTGGAATCAGGCGCCGTCGATGGCCTCCGAAGATTTTGCCTGCATGCTGGAGGCCTGTCCGGGGGCCTATTTCTGGATAGGCACCGACGGCGAAACCCCGTCGAAGCCGCTGCATAACGCCAGCTATGACTTTAACGATGCGCTGATCGGCCCCGGCGTCGCCATGTGGGTGGGGCTGGTGGAGAAACAGCTGCCGGCGGCGTAACCCACCGGCAGCGGCAGAGGGAGCGCGCTGCGCTCCCTGAGGTCAGACGTCGGCAGCGGCTTTCAGTCGCGCTTTCATGTCGCTGTAGGCCGTCCAGGCATAGTGCTCCGCCCATTGCTGGTCGGCAATCGCTTCCACTTTCACCGCACAGTATTTGGTTTCCGGCGTTTTGGAGATCGGATCGAGGTTATCCTGGGTCAGCTCATTGCAGGCGCCCACCCACCACTGATAGGTCATATAGACCGCCCCCGGATTGATGCGATCGCTGAGGTCGGCGCGGGAGATCACCTTCCCGCGCCGGGAGCTGACCCACACCAGCTGTTTGTCGGCGATCCCCAGTCGTTGCGCATCCGCGGGATTCATCTGCACCCGTCCCGGCTCGTCGGCCAGCGACTGCAGCGCGGCGCAGTTGCCGGTCATCGAGCGGCAGGAATAATGCCCGACTTCCCGCACGGTGCAGAGCACCAGCGGCCACTCGTCATCCGGGCGCTCCGCCGGCGCGCGCCAGGCGGTGGCGAACAGCTGCCCTTTACCCGAGGGGGTGTCGAAGCGGTTGTCTTTATACAGCCATGGCGTACCGGGATGATCGAGGGTCGGGCACGGCCACTGGACATGGCCCATATCGCCCATTTTATCCCAGGTCACGCCGTAGAACAGCGGGCAGAGCTCGCGCATCTCGTCCCAGATCTGCTGGTTGTTCTCATAGTGCATCGGATAGCCCAATTCGCTGGCCAGCAGGCTAATGATCTCCCAGTCGCGCTTCACATTCCCCGCCGGAGGGATCGCCTGTTCAAACCGCTGGAACCCGCGGTCGGCGCAGGTGAAGACGCCGCCGTGCTCGCCCCAGGAGGTGGCCGGCAGCAGGACATCGGCCATTTCCGCTGTTTTGGTCATGAAGATGTCCTGCACGACCACGAAGTCCAGCGCCTCGATGCCTTTGCGCACCAGGCCGAGGTCGGCTTCGGTCTGCAGCGGATCTTCGCCCATGATATAATAAGCTTTGATCTCGCCGGTCAGCGCTTTATGCGGCACCTCGGTGATGCGGGTGCCGACCTGGTCGTCCATCAGCGCCGGGTCGATGCCCCAGGCGGCGGCGAATTTCGCCCGCACGGCGGGGTCGGTGACCTCCTGATAGCCGGGAAACAGGTTCGGCAGCACGCCCATATCGCAGGCGCCCTGTACGTTGTTTTGCCCGCGGACCGGCCCCACGCCGACGTTGGGCCGTCCCAGGTTGCCGGTGAGCAGCGCCAGGCTTGCCAGGCCGCGCACCACGTCCACCGCCTGGCCAAACTGGGTGACCCCCATGCCCCACATAATGGTGGCGGATGGGGCGGCGGCGAACATGCGCATCGCCTCCCGGATTTCCCGCGCGCTGACCCCGACAATCCCTTCCACCGCTTCCGGGGCGTAATCCTTCACCGCCTCGCGGTAAGCATCCAGCCCTTCGGTATAGCGTTCGACATAGGTTTTGTTGTACAGCTCCTCCTCCAGCAGCACATAGCCGAAGGCATTTACCAGCGCCATGTTGCTGCCGTTGTTGAGCTGCAGATGACGATCGGCAATGCGCGCGGTTTCAATGCGCCGCGGATCGCAGACGATGATTTTGGCGCCGTTGTCCCGGGCCTTGATTACCCGGCGGGCGACGATGGGATGGGAGTCGGCGCAGTTGTAGCCAAAGACCAGCAGGCACTTCGAGTTTTCGATGTCGCTAATCGAGTTGCTCATCGCCCCGTTGCCCAGCGCCTGCTGTAGCCCGGCGACGGAGGGGCCGTGGCAGACGCGGGCGCAGCAGTCGACGTTATTGGTGTTCAGCACCGCGCGGGCGAACTTTTGCATCACATAGTTGGTTTCGTTGCCGGTGCCGCGCGAGGAGCCGGTGGTCATGATGGCGCGCGGGCCATGCTTCTCTTTGATCTCCTTGAGCTTGCTGGCGGTATAGCGAATCGCCTCCTGCCAGCTGACCGGCGTGAAGGCGCCGCCTTTCTGGTAGCGGATCATCGGTTGTTTAAGACGGGGCGTCAGGAGCTGCGTATCGTTAAGAAAATCCCAGCCGTAGTAGCCTTTCAGGCACAGCTGGTTCTGGTTGGTGACGCCGTCGGCGGCCTCCGCGCGAATGATTTTATTGTTGTCGACAACCAGTTTAAGTTTGCAACCCGCCCCGCAGTAGGGGCACACGCTCGTGATTTTTTTCATCAGTAACAGACCTGTTAACAGTGAACTGAGGATCGCTGTCGCGCCGGGCCCGACGGACAACGATCGCGGTATCGCCTGGTGGTGATGCAGACGCAGGCCTGTTGCGCTATGCAGGTCTTGTGCCAGAATTTAAACTCTTGATCTGTATTGAAAAATGAAAAGAGATTGATGACGGGAGCATGACCTCGTCACTAATGACGATGACGCAGAGCGCCGACGTCAGACGCTCTGCGGGGTAACACGCGGCTAGGCGAGAGGGCGGCAGAGGTCGAAGTGCGATTCGCTCAGGCCGACGTCGCGCGCGGCGGCGCAGATTGCCTGCCAGCTGCCGGCATCCAGCGGGATCCCCTGCGCCAGCCGCGCTTCGCGGTTGGCGGCCTCCCATTCGCCGGGCGCCAGCACCGGGGCATCGGCATCGTGCGGCGACTGCTTACACCATGCGATAAAGGCCTCCGTCTGCGCCTGGCTGTCTGGGGCATCGAACGCGTCCGGGCGCAGGATGATCGTGGTCATGCAGTTAAAGATGGCGTCGACGCTGGTCTGCAGGCTCTCCTGATGGGTGGTTTGCCCGCCGGAGAGCGCGCCGCCGAGCACTTCGCACAGCGTCGCCAGGGCATAGCCTTTGTGCTGGGCGAAGGTGAGTAGGGCGCCCAGCGGCGAGGTCTGCATCACCGCCGGGTCGGTAGTGGGTCGACCCTCGGCGTCAATCAGGCAGCCGGGGGCCACGGCTTCGCCTTTATGCCAGGCGACGCGGGTTTTACCAAAGGCGATGGCGCTGGTGGCGTAGTCCAGCAGCAGCGGCGGATGGCCCGCGCGGGGAAACACCACGCACAACGGGTTGGTGCCGAAGCGGCTGTCCTTCCCGCGGAACGGGGCGACCATCGGGTCGCCGATGACGCTGACGAAGTGAATGGAGATCAGCCCGGCGGCGGCGCACTGTTCGGCCCAGTAGCCGATGCGACCGACGTGATGCGCATTGCGCAGGGCGATAGCCGCCATACCATGCTGCTTCGCCTTTTCAATGCCTAACTGCATCGCTTCGTGGGCGACCACCTGGCCGAAGCCGGCGTTGCCGTCGAGGGTGACCACGGCGCCGGCGTCTTTGGTCACCGTGGCGTGGCGGTTGAGCTGCAGAAAACCACCGGCGTGGGATTTGACGTAGCTGGGGATCATCCCGACGCCGTGGGAGTCATGCCCGGCAAGATTGGCGGCGATCAGATGGTCCGCGACGAGGGTGGCTTCCCCTGGGGTACTGCCGAGATGGGTAAACAGTGAGACGACAAACTGATGCAGATCCGTCGCCAGAAAGCGGTGTCCTGTAGGCACTGATTCTCTCCTGTAGTCTGTTGTTATTTTGTTATGTTTGCCGTTTTATGCTGCGCCGCCCGGCGCAGAAGGTCAAGGGCGGCGTCTCCCGGCGACATGCCGCTGCGCCAGCGCCTGCGCATACGACAGACGATAAAAAACCGGGCCGGGATCGCGTTTTAATTAACGCCATAAACACCACATTTTTAAATTCTGCCAGTGTCACAAAAGCCAGAAAAAAGCCATCCCCGTCGTTGCAAGGGGAGCTGATACCACTATATGTTAAATTTGTGTTTATTAATTGATGATTAAAGGTTGGTATCATGTATAAGAAAATAAGTGGTTTAGTGGTTTCACTGACGGCCGTTTTCGCCTGTGCCGCCTGGGCGGAGGTGCCTGCGGGCTATCCCGCGGATTATCAAAAAACGATTGATGCCGCCGTAAAAGAGGGCAAGGTGGTGATCTATTCCACGACCGATACCAAAGCGGCCGGGCCGTTAATTAAGGGATTTGAAGCGCAATACCCGGGTGTAAAAGTCGAATATAACGACATGAACAGTACTGAGCTGTATAACCGCTATATCAGCGAACAGGCCGCCGGGGGCGGCAGCGGGGATGTGGTGTGGAGCTCATCGATGGATACCGCGCTGAAATTAGCCACCGAATACGCCGAACAATATGCCTCGCCGGAGGTGAAGCAATTACCCGACTGGGCGGTCTGGCAGCAAAAAGCCTATGGCACTACCTATGAGCCGGTGGTGTTTATCTATAACAAACGGCTGATCCCGCAGAATGAGGTTCCGGATTCGCATACCGCGCTGGCAAAACTTATCGCCAGCCAGGCCGATAAATTTAAAGGCAAAGTCACCACCTACGATATCGAAAAATCGGGCCTCGGCTTTATGCTGGCGGTACAGGACAGCCAGGCCGACGCGAACTATTTTGCCGACCTGGCGAATATCGCCAAAGGCGGCCTGACGGTGCAGTCTTCCACCGGCACAATGATGGAGCGCGTCTCCTCCGGCGAAAACCTGATCGGCTATAACATTCTTGGCTCTTATGCCGAAGCGCGGGCGAAAAACGATCCCTCTTTAGGTATTGCCTATCCGAAAGATTACGTGCTGGTGCTCTCCCGCGTCTCGTTTATTAGCCAGGAGAGCGAACATCCCAATGCGGCAAAATTGTGGCTCGACTATGTCTTGTCGGAAAAAGGCCAGCAGATCCTCGCCAGCCAGGCGGATATTCCCTCTATTCGTCGCGATATTGAAGGTAAAAATGATATCGATGGTATGACCGCGCTGTTGGGCAAAGCGTTAAAACCTATCCCGGTCAACGAAACGCTGCTCGATTATTTACAGCCGCAAAAACGTCTGCAGTTTATTAAACAATGGCGCAGCGCCGCCGCGAAATAATCCTCCTCAGGGGCATCGCCGATGCCCCTATTCACACCCGGCGGGTTTATTCACCTGACCGAAGGGATGAACCATGAACGTATTACGCAGAAAGTGGCAGGGGCTGCCGCGCGGCGTGGTGGTGTGCATCACGGCGCTGGTGATTTATGTCCCACTGTTATTTATTGTGGTGCAGAGTTTTCTTTCGGCACCGTTCTTTTCCCGCTCCAAATCGTGGAGTCTGGAAGCCTTCGCCTTTATTTTTACCGACCCGGATTTTTATCTGGCATTAAGGTCAGGTTTTATTCTGGCCTTTGGCCTGGTGATTATCGCCATTCCACTGGGCGGTATTTTGGCGTTTCTGATGGTGCGCACCGATTTACCCGGCCGGCGGATCATTGAGCCGCTGATCCTGGTGCCGATCTTCGTCTCGCCGATGGTGCTGGGCTTTGGCTACGTGGTGGCCGCCGGGCCGGTAGGCTTCTTTTCCCAGTGGGCGCAGCAGCTGATCGGCTTTGTGCCGTGGAATATCTACTCGATGTTCAGCATTGTGGTCATCGCCGGCTTAACCCACGTTCCGCACGCCTATCTTTATATCTCTTCGGCGCTGCGCAGCGTCGGTTCCGACGTGGAAGAGGCGGCGCGCACCGTCGGCGCTACCCCGCTGCAGGTGATGACCTCGGTGAGTCTGCCGATGGTGCGGCCATCCATCCTTTACGCCTGCGTGCTGCTCTTCTTCCTCGGTCTGGAGGTTTTCGGTCTGATGCTGGTGCTGGGCGACCCCGAGGGCAACATGGTGCTGGCGACCTATCTTTATAAGCTGACCAACAAGCTCGGCACCCCATCCTACCATCTGATGGCGGCGGTAGCGGTGGTGCTGATCTGCATTACCATCCCGCTGGTGATGCTCCAGCGGCGACTGATGCGCACCGCCAACCGCTTTGTCACCATGAAGGGCAAGGCGTCGCAGGCGCGGGCGCTGCCGCTGGGCAAATGGCGCTGGGTGGCCGGGGCGGTGGTGGTGGCCTGGCTGACGGTGACCATCGGCGTACCGCTGCTCGGCGTGGCGCTGCGCGCCTTTATCTCCAACTGGGGCGTCGGGGTGTCGCTGTGGGATGAGCTGTCGCTGGCGACGTTCCACAATATCTGGCAGCAGCCCAACCTGCTGCGGGCGATCGTCAACTCGATGGCTATCGGCATCGTCGGCGGCGCGCTGGCGGTGATCTGCTATCTGTTTGTCGGCATCGCCATGCACCGCAAAGCGGACAACGTCACCCGCTTTCTCGACTACAGCGTGCTGGTCCCGCGTGCGGTGCCGGGGCTGCTGGCCGGTCTGGCCTTCCTGTGGGTGTTCCTGTTTGTGCCGATGTGGCTCGATCAGTCGCTGAAGCACGGCTGGCTCTCGGCGCTGCCGGTGGCCGACTGGCTGCGCGAACACCTTATCGTGCAACTGCGCGCCCTGCGCAACACTATCTTCAGCGTCTGGCTGGCCTACACCGTGGTATGGATGGCTTACGGCCTGCGGCTCATCTCTTCGACGCTGCTGCAGGTGGGCCCGGAGCTGGAGGAGGCGGCGCGCAGCACCGGCGCTTCCCGGGGGCAGATCACCCGCCACGTGACCGTCCCGCTGTCGCGCTATGGGCTGATTGGCTCCTGGCTGCTGATGTTCCTTATCTTTGAGCGTGAGTATTCCACCGGCGTCTATCTGCTGTCGCCGGGTACCGAAACCATCGGCTCGATGCTGGTGTCGCTGTGGGCGGCGGGGGCCATCGATATCGTCGCGGCGCTCTCCTTTATCAATATTCTGCTGGTGGTGATTGGCCTTGGTATCGCCCTGCGCTTTGGAGTGAAATTACATGATTGAGTTATCGGTAGAAAATCTGCATCTCACCTATGGCGACAACCCGGTGCTGAAGGGGGTTTCCATGACGCTTGGCCGGGGAGAGGTGGTGTCGCTGCTGGGGCCTTCGGGAAGCGGCAAAACCACGCTACTGCGGGCGGTGGCCGGGCTGGAAAAACCGACGAGCGGACGGATCGCCATCGGCAACCGCACGGTGTACGACGGCACGCCGCGCAGCGAGATCCCGGCCGAAGAGCGTAACCTCGGCCTGGTCTTCCAGTCCTATGCCCTGTGGCCGCACAAAACGGTGTTCGACAATGTGGCCTATCCGCTGAAGCTGCGTAAAGTGGCTGCGGGGGAGATAAAAGAGCGGGTGCAGCGTGTGCTGGATCAGCTGGGGCTGGGGCACCTTGGCAACCGCCATCCGCACCAGCTCTCCGGTGGCCAGCAGCAGCGGGTGGCCATCGGCCGGGCGCTGGTTTACAACCCGCCGGTGATCCTGCTGGATGAACCGCTCTCCAACCTTGACGCCAAGCTGCGCGAAGAGGCGCGGGTGTTTTTGCGCGAGCTGATCATTAAGCTGGGCCTCTCGGCGCTAATGGTCACCCACGATCAGAATGAAGCAATGGCCATCTCCGATCGTATTCTGCTGCTGAACAATGGCGTCATTGAGCAACAGGGGACGCCGCAGGAGATGTACGGCAGCCCGGCGACGCTGTTCGCCGCTGAGTTTATGGGCAGCAATAACCGCCTGCACGGCAAAGTAATGGCGCTGGAGAACGGCAGGGCACGGATCGAAGGCGCCAGCTGGAGCCTGTGGGGGCGAGCGGGCGAGGGGGTTAGCGTTGGCGAGCCGGCGACGGCGGTGATCCGCGTCGAGCGCCTGCGACTTGACGGCGCAGCGCAGGATAACAGCCTCCAGCTACCGCTGCTGACCAGCATGTACCTCGGCGACCGCTGGGAGTACCTGTTCCGTACCGAAGGCGACGACTTTCCGCTGCGCGCCTACGGAACGGCGCTGCGCGATGCCGAACACTGCCATCTGACGCTCCCGGCGGAGGATGTGTGGATTTTTCCGCAGCGGTAGCCGCCCGTTACCCCGCCAGATGGCACACGGCTTCAATATTGTGTCCGTCTGGCGCAATCACAAACGCGGCGTAGTAACTGGCGTGGTAGTTTGGCCGTAGCCCCGGCGCGCCGTTGTCCTTTCCTCCGGCGGCCAGCGCCGCCTGCCAGAAGGCATCGACCTGCTCGCGGCTGTCGGCGCGAAAGGCAATGTGCAGCGGCGCCGGTTTTTCCGCACTTTGATAGAGGCATAGAGAAGCATCGCCGCTGCCGGCCAGCTCTGCGCCGTAGCTCGGTTCGCCTTCGCCAACCAACGTTACGCCAAGCGGGGCCAGGGCCTGCAAAAAGAACGCTTTGCTGGCGGCATAGTCGCTAACGCCGAATTTCACATGATCGAACATATCTTCTCTTCTCCTGTGGATGGGATATCGCCAGCTGAAGGCGCTAGCCGGACAATAGATACAAGATAGTTAACAACGGTTATTAACTTTTTTAACAGCTCAAAATGTTTAATTATTCCTAATACGAGTATTTACAGACGTTTAATCTGCCATGTACCATAAACAAAAAATAACATTTGTGATACAAGTCACTCTTTTTTGGCGCATGGGTAAGCTCAGCGCGGTGTGAATGCCGCTGGTTTACCGCCTCAAGGTTATGGCAGCACTCTTCTCACGATGACAGACCGGTGAATTTCTCTCCGATTTTCCGCGTTTCGTTGAGAATCGTCTACTATCCAAACGATAACCCTATAAATGATATCGCCTCTGGCGATGTTTTATCCGACTTGCCGGGCCGGGCCAGACGCTAAGCGGTTTAAAAGCGCAATGGTATCGGTTCCAGCACGACATTCACTGGTTTTGTCAGCGACAAAAACAGTAATTTTCAGTGACAGGAATGTGATGATGTCGAGCGAGAAAACCAACAATTCCAGGCGTGATTTCCTGGTGAAATCGATGGCGCTGATCCCGACGGTGGTGATCGGCGGCGCGGGAGCAGGGGCTATTGGCGTGGCCACCAGCGCGACCGCGCAGGCGGCCCCCGCTTCAGAGCCAGCCTCCGGGAACACCGCGGCGGCCAGCGACTGGAAGCCGCAGTTCTTCAACGATCGTGAGTGGGCGTTTATCAACGCCGCCGTCGCTCGCTTAATCCCGGCGGATGAACTCGGTCCCGGCGCCAAAGAGGCCGGCGTGCCCGAGTTTATCGACCGCCAGCTCAATACCCCTTACGCCACCGGCTCCATCTGGTATATGCAGGGGCCCTTCAATCCCGACGTGCCGAAAGAGATGGGTTATCAGCTGCCGTTGGTGCCCAAACAGATCTATAACCTCGGGATCGCCGACGCCGAGGCGTGGTGTCAGGACAAATATCATAAAACCTTCGCTGAACTGAGCAGCGAGCAGCAGGACGAGGCGCTCGGCCTGTGGGAATCGGGTAAAGCCGAGTTCAAACAGCTGCCGGCCTCGCTGTTCTTCACCTATCTGCTGCAAAACACCCGCGAAGGGTTCTTCAGCGACCCGATGCATGGCGGCAATAAAGGCATGGTCGGCTGGACGCTGATTAATTTTCCCGGCGCGCGCGCCGACTTTATGGACTGGGTTGAACGGGGCGAACGCTACCCCTTCCCGCCGGTATCAATTAATGGGGAGAGGGCGTAATCATGGCCACCGTATTGAAAAAAACCGATGTCGCGATCGTCGGCTTCGGCTGGGTTGGGGCGATCATGGCCAAAGAGCTGACCGAAGCGGGGCTCAACGTCGTCGCGCTGGAGCGCGGCCCGATGCGCGACACCTGGCCGGACGGCGCCTATCCGCAGGTTATTGATGAGCTGACCTACAACATCCGCCGCAAGCTGTTCCAGGATCTGTCGAAAAGCACCGTCACCATCCGGCATAACACCAGCCAACAGGCGGTGCCCTATCGCCAGCTGGCGGCCTTCCTGCCGGGTACCGGCGTGGGCGGCGCCGGGCTGCACTGGTCCGGCGTCCATTTCCGCGTCGATCCCATTGAGCTGCGGATGCGCAGCCACTATGAAGAACGCTACGGCAAAAACTTCATCCCCCAGGATATGATCATCCAGGATTTCGGCGTCACCTACGACGAGCTGGAACCGTTCTTCGATAAAGCGGAAAAAGTATTCGGTACTTCCGGGACCGCCTGGTCGATCAAAGGCAAGGTCGTCGGCAAAGGCCGCGGCGGCAACGCCTTCGCCCCGGACCGCTCGGACGACTTCCCGCTGCCGGCGCAGAAAAACACCTGGTCGGCGCAGCTGTTTGAAAAAGCGGCGCTGGAAGTGGGGTATCACCCCTATAACCTGCCGTCGGCCAACACCTCCGACTCCTATACCAACCCCTACGGCGCGCAGATGGGCCCGTGCAACTTCTGCGGTTTCTGCAGCGGCTACGCCTGCTACATGTACTCTAAAGCCTCGCCGAACGTGAACATTCTGCCGGCGCTGCGCCAGGAAAAACGCTTTGAGCTGCGGACTAACGCCAACGTGCTGAAGGTCAACCTGACCGACGACAAATCCCGCGCCACCGGCGTGACCTACGTCGACGGCCAGGGGCGCGAAATGGAACAGCCGGCGGACCTGGTGATTATCGGCGCCTTCCAGTTCCACAACGTGCACCTGATGCTGCTCTCCGGGATCGGCAAACCGTACAATCCGGAGACCGGCGAAGGGGTGGTAGGGCGTAACTTCGCCTACCAGAACATGACCACCATCAAGGCCATTTTCGACAAAGACACCTATACCAATCCGTTTATCGGCGCGGGCGGCAACGGCGTCGGCGTCGACGACTTCAACGCCGACAACTTCGACCACGGCGCGGCGGGCTTTGTCGGCGGTTCGCCGTTCTGGGTCAACCAGGCCGGGACCAAGCCCATCTCCGGTTTCCCGGTACCGCCGGGCACCCCGGCGTGGGGCAGCAAGTGGAAAGCGGCGGTGGCCGACACCTACACCCATCACCTGTCGATGGATGCCCACGGCGCGCACCAGTCCTATCGGCAGAACTACCTCGATCTTGATCCGAACTACAAAAACGTCTTTGGCCAGCCGCTGCTGCGCATGACCTTCGACTGGCAGGAAAACGACATCAAGATGGCGCAGTTTATGTTCGATAAGATGGTGACGATCGCCAAAGCGATGAAGCCGAAATATATCCTCGGCAGCCCAAAAAACGCCAACAGCCACTTTGATACCACCACCTACCAGACCACCCATATGAACGGTGGGGCGGTGATGGGGGAAGATCCGAAAACCAGCGCCGTTAACCGTTATCTGCAAAGCTGGGACGTGCATAACGTCTTCGTCATCGGCGCCTCCGCGTTCCCGCAGGGGCTGGGCTACAACCCAACCGGCACGGTGGCCGCGCTGGCCTACTGGTCAGCGAAGGCGATCCGTGAGCAGTATCTGAAAAATCCGGGTCCCCTGGTGCAGGCATAAAGGAAGGCAGATGATGAAAATGCAATGGTTATCGGCCCTGGTGCTTGGGGCATTGAGCTGCGCGGCCTTCGCCGAAGAGGCGCCTGCGGACAGCAATCTGATTAAGCAGGGGGAGTATCTGGCGCGGGCGGGGGACTGTGTCGCCTGCCACACCAACGGCAAAGCAGGGAAACCTTTCGCCGGCGGTTTGCCGATGGAGACGCCGATCGGCACCATCTACTCCACCAATATCACGCCGGATAAAGAACACGGCATCGGCGGGTACACCTTCGAAGAGTTCGACGACGCGGTGCGCAAGGGCGTGCGGAAAGACGGTTCCACGCTCTATCCGGCGATGCCGTATCCCTCGTTCGCGCGGATCAGCGAAGCGGACATGCGCGCCATGTACGCCTACTTTATGCACGGCGTGGAGCCGGTGAATGTCGCCAACAAGGACACCGACATCCCATGGCCGCTGTCGATGCGCTGGCCGCTGGCGTTCTGGCGCGGCATCTTCGCCCCGACGCCGAGCGACTTTGTCGCCAACCCGCAGGTTGACCCGGTGCTGGAGCGCGGCCGCTATCTGGTGGAAGGCCTGGGCCACTGCGGCGCCTGTCATACCCCGCGTAGCCTGACGATGCAGGAAAAAGCGCTCAGCGAAAGCGAAGGCGATGATTACCTGGCGGGCAGCAATGCGCCGATTGACGGCTGGGTTGCCTCCAGCCTGCGCGGCGAAAACCGCGACGGTCTGGGGACCTGGAGCGAAGCCGAGCTGGCCGAGTTCCTCAAAACCGGACGTAACGATAAATCGGTGGTCTTCGGCGGCATGAGCGATGTGGTAGAGCACAGTCTGCAGTATCTCTCTGATGACGACATCACCGCCATCGCCCGCTATCTGAAGTCGCTCCCGCCGCGCGGCGGCAAACAGACCCCAGCCCCGGTGGAAGACAGCGTGGCGAAAGATCTGTGGAAGGGTAACGACAGCAAAACCGGCGCCGCGCTGTACGTCGATAACTGCGCCGCCTGCCACCGCACCGACGGCGTAGGCTATAAACGCGCCTTCCCGTCGCTGAAGGGCAATCCGGTGGTGCAGACCGAAGATGCCACTTCGCTTATCCATATCGTTCTGACCGGGAGCACCACGCCGGCGGTGAAAGACGCGGTCTCCAACCTGACCATGCCGTCGTTCGGCTGGCGTCTGGACGACCAGCAGGTGGCGGATGTGGTCAACTTCATCCGCACCAGCTGGGGCAACAACGCGCCGGCGGTCAGCGCCAGCGATGTGGCGAAGGTGCGTACGGAGACTGCGGCGCATGATGAGAAGGCGTTAGGCAACGCCGATATCTCGAAGCTGCCGGGGGCCGGACAGTAACCGTCAGGGTTGCGTCGCCCGCGCGGCGCAACCCATACTTAGCGACGACGTAAAATACTGTCTGAATCAAGGAGTTTGCCTTCATGCTGCATGCAGAGCGACTGACCTGCATCGTTGACGATCGACCGCTGTTTGCGGCGCTGACGCTGTCCCTCGCTGCCGGCGAGCTGCTGCAGATCGCCGGTGATAACGGCGCGGGGAAAACCTCGCTGCTGCGGATCCTCTGCGGCCTGGCGCGCCCGGAAAGCGGGGTGGTGAGCTGGCAGGGCCAGCCGCTGGCGAAGGTCCGGGAGTCATTTCACCGTCAGCTGCTGTGGCTGGGCCATAAACCCGGCGTTAACGCGGCGCTGACCGCCGATGAAAACCTGCGTTTCTTCTTTCCGGCCAGCCGCCTTCAGCAGCGGGAAAGCGCCCTCGCCGCCGTCGGCCTGGCGGGCTATGAAGACCTCCCCTTGAGCCAGCTCTCCGCCGGGCAGCAGCGTCGGGTGGCGCTCACCCGCCTGTGGTTAACCGACGCGCCGCTGTGGATCCTCGATGAGCCGTTCACCGCCCTCGACGCCACGGCGATGGAAACCCTGACCCGTCGCCTGGAGCAGCACGCCCGGCAGGGGGGATGCGCCATCCTCACCACCCACCAGCCGCTGCGGCCGCTGGGCTGTCCGTTGCGCACCCTGCGCCTCGGCGGCGAGGCTGGAGGCGGGCAATGATGCGTGCGCTGTTGGCCCGGGAACTGCGCCTGGCGTGGCGCAGCGGGGCGGAGATCCTCAATCCGCTCTGGTTCTTTCTGATCGTCATCACCCTGTTTCCGTTCGGCGTAGGCGCCGCGCCGCAGCTGCTCGCGCAGATTGCGCCGGGCGTGGTGTGGGTCGCCGCGCTGCTGGCGGCGCTGCTGGTGATGGATCGGTTGTTTCGCGACGACTGGCAGGACGGTTCCCTGGAGCAACTGATGCTCCTGCCGACGCCGCTGGTGGCGGTGGTGCTGGTGAAGGTGGTTGCCCACTGGATGATGAGCGGCCTGCCGCTGCTGATCGTCTCGCCGCTGGCGGCGCTGCTGCTGGGGATGAGTCTGCATGACGCCGGTGTGCTGGCGCTGACCTTGCTGCTCGGCACCCCGACGCTCAGTTTTCTCGGCGCGGTGGGGGTTGGCCTGACGGTCGGCCTGAAGCGCGGCGGCGTCCTGCTGAGCCTGCTGGTGCTGCCGCTGGCGGTGCCGCTGCTGATTTTCGCCACCGCGGCCTGCCAGGCGGCCGCCGCCGAGCTCCCGGTCGGCGGCTATCTGGCGATGCTGGCGGCGTTCTTAACCGCCAGCGCCACCCTGTGTCCGTTCGCCACCGCCGCTGCGCTGCGGCTGACCGTGCGATAACTCGCTGCGCCTGCGGGCGCGGCCATCATAACCGTGTGAGTAAGCGTCTATGTGGAAAGCGTTACATCAACTGGCGATCCCCGAGCGGCTGTACCGCCTGTGCGGATGCTGGATCCCCTGGCTGGCGGCGTTGAGCGCGCTGTTGCTGGTCATCGGCCTGGGGTGGGGCTTTGGCTTCGCCCCCGCGGACTATCAGCAGGGGGAAAGCTACCGGATCATGTACCTTCACGTCCCGGCGGCGATGTGGTCGATGGGGCTGTACCTGGCGATGGCCGTCGCGGCCTTCGTCGGGGTGGTCTGGCAGATCAAAATGGCCGATCTGGCGATCGCCGCCCTGGCGCCGGTGGGGGCGGTCTGCACCCTGGTGGCGCTGGTCAGCGGCGCGGCATGGGGCAAGCCGATGTGGGGGACCTGGTGGATCTGGGACGCCCGTCTGACCTCGGAGCTGGTGCTGCTGTTTCTGTATGCCGGGGTCATCGCCCTGTGGCACGCCTTTGACGACCGGCGGCTGGCCGGGCGCGCGGCCGGGATCCTCGTGCTGGTCGGGGTGGTCAATCTGCCCATCATTCATTACTCGGTCTACTGGTGGAACACCCTGCACCAGGGCTCGACCAACCTGCAGCAAACCATCGACCCAAGCATGCGTCTGCCGCTGCGGATCTGCATCTTTGCCTTCCTCACGCTGTCGGTCACCCTGACCCTGATGCGCCTGCGTAACCTGATCCTGCAACTGGAGCGCCGTCGACCGTGGGTGGTGGCGCTGGTGAATAAAGGAGCCGCCCGATGAGCCCCGCCTTTTCGTCTTTCGCCGCCTTCCTGAATATGGGCGGCTATGCCGTGTACGTCTGGCTGGCGGTGGCCGTGACCGTCGCCGCCTTTGGCCTGCTGACGGTGCATACCCTGTGGGCGCGGCGGGCGCTGTTCCATGAGGTACGACGCCAGCAGGCGCGCGAGCGGCGGATCGCTGCCGCCCGCGAACACGACAAGGAGGCCGCGGATGCAAGCGCGTCGTAAAACCCGGCTGTATATCGTGCTGGCGGTGCTCGCCGGCCTCGGGCTAACCGTCAGCCTGACGCTGTACGCCCTGAGCAGCAATATCGATCTGTTCTACACCCCGGGGGAAATTATCTACGGTAAAACGGAAACCCGGGCGCTACCCCATACCGGGCAGCGCCTGCGGGTGGGGGGCTACGTTCAGCCGGGCTCCCTGCAGCGCGACCCGCAAACTCTCGACGTGCGCTTTAAGCTGTATGACGCCCGCGGGGTGGTGGACGTCAGCTATAAGGGCATTTTGCCGGACCTGTTTCGTGAAGGGCAGGGCGTGGTGGCCCAGGGCGTGCTGGACGGCGAGCGGCATATTACCGCCCAGCAGGTGCTGGCCAAACATGATGAAAATTACACGCCGCCGGAGGTGAAAAACGCCATGACGCCGGAGAAAACGGGGACGCAGCCATGATGCCGGAGCTGGGCAACTTTTTATTGTGTCTGGCGGCGGGGCTGGCGCTGCTCCTGAGCGTCTATCCCCTGTGGGGCGCGGCGCGGCAGGATCGGCGGCTGATGGCCCTGGCGCGGCCGCTGGCCTGTGGGCTATTCGCCTGTATCGGCGGCGCCTTCCTGCTGCTGGTGCACGCCTTTGTGGTCAATGACTTTACCGTCCGCTACGTGGCGGAAAAC
Source organism: Klebsiella sp. K47 (assembly GCF_051858335.1). Classification (NCBI taxonomy): domain Bacteria; kingdom Pseudomonadati; phylum Pseudomonadota; class Gammaproteobacteria; order Enterobacterales; family Enterobacteriaceae; genus Klebsiella; species Klebsiella sp. K47. Next base: position 13,038 of record NZ_JBPYUI010000036.1, on the reverse strand, counting down.
TCCAACAGCGCGCTGCCGGTGTGGTATCGGGTAGCGGCGACCTGGGGGGCGCACGAGGGCTCGCTGCTGCTGTGGGTTCTGCTGCTCAGCGTCTGGACCTTCGCCGTCGCCATCTTCAGCCGCCGGATGCCGCTCGACGCCGTCGCCCGGGTGCTGGCGGTGATGGGGATGATCGCCTTTGGGTTCCTGCTGTTTATCCTCTTGACCTCCAACCCGTTCAGCCGCGGCCTGCCGCAGTACCCCATTGATGGCCGCGACCTCAATCCGCTGCTGCAGGATATCGGCATGATTTTCCATCCGCCGATCCTCTATATGGGTTACGTCGGCTTCTCGGTGGCTTTCGCCTTCGCCATCGCCTCGCTGCTGGCGGGCCGGCTGGATACTGCCTGGGCGCGCTGGTCGCGTCCCTGGACCCAGGCGGCATGGATGTTCCTCACTCTCGGCATCGTGCTGGGCTCGGCGTGGGCATACTACGAACTGGGCTGGGGCGGCTGGTGGTTCTGGGACCCGGTGGAAAACGCCTCGTTTATGCCGTGGCTGGTGGGAACCGCGCTGCTGCACTCCCTGGCGGTGACCGAAAAGCGGGGCAGCTTCCGCGCCTGGACGGTGCTGCTGGCCATCGCCGCCTTCTCCCTGTGCCTGCTGGGCACCTTCCTGGTGCGCTCCGGGGTGCTGGTTTCGGTGCATGCCTTCGCCTCGGATCCGTCGCGCGGGCTGTTTATTCTGGTACTGCTGATTGTCGCCATCGGCGGGTCGCTGCTGCTGTACGCCCTGAAGGGCGGCCGGGTGCGGGCGCGGGTGGAACATACGCTGTGGTCGCGCGAGTCGTTCCTGCTTGGCAACAATATCTTGCTGATGGCCGCGATGCTGGTGGTGCTCCTCGGGACGCTGCTGCCGCTGGTGCATAAGGAGCTGGGCCTCGGCAGCATCTCCATCGGCGAGCCGTTCTTTAACACCATGTTCACCGCCCTGATGGCGCCGTTTGCGCTGCTGCTGGGGCTGGGACCGCTGATCCGCTGGCGGCGCGATGACGTCGCCAGGCAGATTAAGCGCCTGATTATCGCTCTGCTGGTGACGTTGTCACTTTCTCTGGCGCTGCCGTGGCTGCTGCAGGACCGTATCACCGCCATGGCGGTCATAGGCCTGATGATGGCCCTGTGGGTGCTGATCTTCGCCCTGATGGAGGTTCACGAACGGGCCACCCATCGCCACGGCTTCTGGCGCGGCCTGCGCACTCTGACCCGCAGCCAGTGGGGGATGGTGCTTGGCCACGTCGGCGTGGCGGTGACCGTTATCGGCATCACCTTCAGCCAGAACTACAGCGTGGAGCGCGATGTACGGATGCGCCCCGGCGACAGCATCGATATCCACCTCTATCACTTTGTGTTTAACGGCGTGCGCAATATCGTCGGCCCCAACTGGACCGGCGGCGAAGGCATTATCGCCGTGACCCGCAACGGCCGCCCGGAAGCGACGCTGTATGCCGAGAAACGCTTTTACACCGCCAGCCGGATGATGATGACCGAGGCGGCGATCAGCGGCGGGCTGACCCGCGATCTGTACGCCGCGCTAGGGGAAGAGCTGAGCGACGGCAGCTGGGCGGTGCGTCTGTACTATAAACCGTTCGTTCGCTGGATCTGGTACGGCGGGGTGCTGATGGCCCTCGGCGGTCTGTGCTGCATGCTCGACCCGCGCTACCGGATGCGTAAGAAGCTGCAGGAGGCCTCATGAACCGGAAGCTACTGTTTATCCCGCTGGTGCTGTTTCTGGCGCTGGCCGCCGCGCTGTTCTGGCAACTGATGCGCAACGCCGAGGGCGATGACCCGACGACCCTCGAGTCGGCGCTGATTGGCAAACCGCTGCCGGAATTTCGCCTTGAAGCGCTGAATACCCCCGGTCAGACGCTGGACCGACGGACGCTGATTGACGGCAAGCCGCTGCTGCTCAACGTCTGGGCCACCTGGTGTCCAACCTGTCGCGCCGAGCATCAGTTTCTCAACGGCCTGGCGCAGCAGGGCGTGCGGGTGGTGGGGATGAACTACAAAGACGATCGCCAGAAGGCGATGAGCTGGCTGCAGCGCCTGGGTAATCCCTACAGGCTGAGCCTCTACGACGGCAACGGCATGCTTGGCCTGGATCTCGGGGTCTATGGCGCGCCGGAGACGTTTCTCATCGACGGTCAGGGCATTATCCGCTGGCGGCACGCCGGCGACCTGAACGAACGGGTGTGGCGCGAGGAGCTCCAGCCGCTGTGGGATCAATACAACCGGAGGGCGGGCTGATGAGAGGGGTAATGGTCATCCTGCTGGCGCTGATGCTGACCGGCCAGGCGTGGGCCGCCATCGATACCTGGCAGTTTAAGGATGAGGCCCAGGAGCAGGCCTTCCGCGAGATCACCTCCCAACTGCGCTGCCCTAAATGCCAGAACAACAGCATCGCCGACTCAAACGCGATGATTGCCGCTGATATGCGGCAGAAGGTGTACGAGCTGATGCAGCAGGGTAAAACGAAAGGGCAGATCGTTGACTATATGGTGGCCCGCTACGGTCATTTTGTCAGCTATGAGCCGCCGCTGACCGCGGGCACGGTGCTGCTGTGGCTGGGACCGGGGTTGTTCGTGCTGGCGGGCGCGGGAGTGATTATCGCCCGCGCCCGCCGTCGCGACATTCCTGACGCGGCGCTCAGCGCCGAAGAGCGCCAGCGGCTGGCGGCATTATTGAAAGAAGGAAAAGAACGATGAGCCTGTTGGTGGTTATCGTCGCGCTGCTGCTGGCTGGCGCGCTGGGGCTGCTGTACTTCCCGTGGTCGGGCAAAGGGGCGGTAGACCGCGATGCCCTCAACCGCGCCCTGTACCAGTCGCGCCTGCAGGAGCTGGCGCAGGAGCGCGGCGAGGACAACCCGGCGCTGGTCGTCGAACTGCAGCGCACCCTGCTGACGGATATTCCGCCCCAGGCACAGCCTGGCGAACGGCCGCTACGCCGCTGGGCGCTGCTTCCGGGCGCGCTGCTGCTGGTGGTCCTGAGTCTGGGCCTGTATCTGAAAACCAGCGATATTGGTCAGGTGCTGCTCTGGCAGCAGGCTGAACGACATTTTCCTGCGCTGTTGCAGCAGGTTAAGGACCCGACGGCGGCGCCGCTGCGAATGGATGAGCTGGCGGAGCTGCGGCTTGGCCTGCGCAGTCACCTGCAGGATACCCCGAACGACCTCGCCGGCTGGCAGCTGCTTGGGCGGCTGGGCCTGTTGTTAAACGATGGCGAGACGGCGATCGGCGCCTTTGGCCGGGCGCATGCTCTGGCGGCGGACGACCCGGCGGCGGCTTTCGATTACGCCAGCGCGCTGGTGCGGGCGGGAGATAGCGGCCAGGTTCGGATGGGCGAGCTGCTGCTGCGTGACCTGCATCAGCGGCAGCCGAACAGCCTGCCGGTGCTGGAGATGCTGGCCCTGAGCGCGGTGCGTAATGAAGATTACCCCGAGGCCGTGGCGGCCCTGCAGGCGTTGCTGGCCCGGCTACCGGAAGGGGATGCGCGGCGCGAGGCGATCGTTCGCCAGCTGGCACAGGCGCAACAGCAGGCGCAGTGACTGTCCGGCGGCGCTGAACGTGGGGTCTGCCGCGAGGGCGGTACGGTCAGCCCTGGTTTTGTAGGCCGGGTAAGGCGCAGCCGCCACCCGGCACCCGGCACAAAATCGGCTCCGTGCCCGCTGTCCTTGCCCGGCGGCGCTACGCTTGCGCGGGCCTACGAAGGGCGCGAATAGAGCGCCAAATCGCGGGTAGCCTTTGTAGGCCGGGTAAGCGAAGCGCCACCCGGCAATATGTTGGGCTCGGAGCCTGATTTCTTGCCGGCGGTGGTGGAGACTATTATTGGTTTCCTGGTTCTCAGCCCGGGAAAGCGTTTCTCACGCGTGACTTCAGCGTACTCTTTGCTCCCGCTTCGTGGTGCTGCACCTGGTTCTCCGTGGCGCAGGGAGCGTCATGGAACGGCAACGACTGCCGTACGGTTCTCTCTCCCTCCGGAAGAAGGCCTGGGTGAGGGAAAGCACTGCCGGGAAGTCTTTTATGTTATCTGTGGCTTCAGCGTATTTTGCGCTCCCGGTTAATCTTCTGCGTTATGCCTGGCATGGCGCAGGGAGCGCACAGGGGGCGGCCAGTCGCCGCCGCCCCCTGTACCCCCGGGCTCCGGCCAGCAAAATCGCCGCTGCGCGGTCCCTTCGACTTATCCCTGCAGGCTTCGGGTCGGGCCGAGGCAGCGTCCGTGCAAAACACGGCCCTCAGCCCGCATCCATGCGGGCTGCCCCGGCCTTCCGGGAACGTCTCAGCGATTTTGAGGCCGCAACACCGGCAGTTTCAGCAACAATGGTGAATAAATTAACGACAAGTCGCACGGACCGTAGGCCGGGTAAGTCGCAGCCGCCACCCGGCACAAAAGCGGCTCCGCACCCGCTGCCCTTGCCCGGCGGCGCTACGCTTGCGCGGGCCAACGAAGGGCGCGAATTGAGCGCCAAATCACCGGGCCGGGTAAGGCGTAGCTGTCACCAGGCAGAATAACGGCACAACAGCGTAGCCCGGATTAGGCGCCATGCGCCGCCATCCGGGATTTTCTCTGCTGGCGCTGTCATGCCGCTGACGCGGCTTTCAGAAGCCTCTCGATGTTGTAAGTGTACGAATGCTATTCCAGAATTTCATGTCTGCTGTGTGCCAGGAGCGGACGTTGCCGCCTCACTCAAATTTGATGGGTATGCTTTAGAATTTTTATGGTAGATGTAAATGGTTCGCAGAATAAAACGTACAAGGAAAAGGTATGAAGATCAGACTTGCTGTGCCTGTGGAGGCAGAAGAATGCTGGAACATTCGAAATCAGGCTATACGTTACGGATGTAAGAGTAGTTATGATGATGCGGTTATTGCAGCCTGGACACCGGAAAAAATGCCTGAGAGCTACAGGAACGCCATTGTAGTGAATCCTTTTTTCGTTGTTGCTGCCCCTGATGGCAGACTGTTAGCTACAGGCTATCTTGATCTATCTACAGGAAGTATTGAGGCTGTATTTACGCTACCTCAATATACAGGTAAAGGTTTAGGTAGTCAGATTATTGAAGCCATCAAAAGTGAAGCTCGTGGACGTGGTTTTGAGCAATTGACTTTGTCCTCAACACCTAATGCCCAGACTTTTTATGAGAAACATGGTTTCAAACTTATGCAGGAAAGCATGTATCCCTCTGCCTTGGCGCAGGCTGAACTGCGCTGCATGGAAATGTCTATAAATCTCCTGGGATAGTGGTTCGCTGTCTAATCGCAATGATCAATATGCCCAGTTACCACTGCAGGTAGATCTTAAAAGCTTCAAAATTAACGTCCGCTCTTTGCACCGCCCGGACCTTGCTGAGCATGAATTTCTTCTGTGCTCAAGTGTGGAAGTGGCTAACAACATTCTGTATGAATCGCAATGTGGAGTGTGCCAAAGGAGCCAAGCTGGCAATCAGGCAGAGCATGAGATTACGCTAGGGACTAAGTTAATCAATCCTGCCATCGCAACACTAGATTAGCGTCAAGAAACGCTTTAGATTGCCGACATATACATTTAGCGTTATTCCTGAAAATAAACAAAATGGATTGAGCCGAATGAAAAAACTTTCACTTCTTGTTCCACTGGTGTTTACTGCGCCGGTACAGGCTTCTGAAGTCACGGTAGGTCAGATTTGCAAGGCGGCTTCTGCTGCGATGTTTGGCCGTGACCATAAGATCATGCAACTGGATAAAGTGGAATCAGGTATTGCCTACGTACATTATATCCGACAGAACGATGGCACCCGTTGGGCAATAAAGTGTAAACTTATAGGTGATCAGGTTATGTGGGCATCTGATAACCCTGACATCACCGGTCGCTGGCGGGATGATCCTGCGGACAGTACAGTCAAATATTCTATTGATGGTAAAAAAATAATTATTACCGAGCTCTATACTGACGGTTCCAGTACCACGAACTCTTATCCCATGATGCAGCTAAAATGACTTTGACCTGCTCTCCGTTGATTACGACACCTCAATGTTAGTAACGTAGTTGTGGGCGTGGCAAACTTCCGCTCCTCGCTCATGGCGGACCTTTGGCTCATCTGGTTTGTCCGCTCAATGCCAGGAGCAGGAAGAGCTGGCATCACTATGTAACACTCAACGCGGCGCGAGCCAGTCAGTCAGCTTGCGAGTTTTTGTAGGCCGGGTAAGGCGCAGCCGCCACCCGGCAAAAAAACGGAACAAGAGCAGCCCAACAACCTAGCCGGTATAAGGCGTCACGCACCGCTATCCGGGATCCTCCCTGCTGGCGCTATGTTCAGCCGCTTCCGGGTTAAGTTCCCCGGTGTCGCAGAAATGACTGAAGAATCTCCCCCTTAGCATCAGCAGCAAGCTGCCGCTAAGCCCGCGGAGAACACCCTCTTAACGTCGCAACCGCGGTAGATCCCGAACACAGAAGTCAAAAAGGATTAGCTGAACGTCTTCAGCGCGGGACGCGAATAAATGCTAATCACTTGAGGGTGTTAGCTCGGTCATGTTCCCCGACGAACCGGATAGCGCTGCTGGCAGCTGGCAAAAGAATCGTTGATATAGTCGCTCAGCTCCCACTAGTCCTGATAGCGAAACGACCCCGGGAATGGATGTGGTACGAAGCGCCTGGTAAGTAGGTCAAAGGGATTGCAGCTGAAGACGCGGTATTCACTGATCATTTCATCTGGTAGCCTGTCACTCGCACCGTTGGTAACGTGAAGAATCATGGTTAATTTTGGAATTCGGACGATTTATGCAAGCTATCAGACTATTCACCCTGATTCTGCCATTGTTCCTGGCACTCTGCGCCGGTATACCGGCCAGCGCCAGCACACCTTCAGGCAGCATTTCCTCTGCAAAGACAGCAATTACCACTCATGATAATAACGGAAACCTCCTGCCGAATGCTCTGCGGATTCAGTATGATGTTGATTCAGATGGTAGAGTTCAGAATGTTAAGATACTGGAATCGACAACGACTCCGGAGTTTGAACATAAAATCATCGAGAAAATGATGAGTAAATGGCGCTTTGAAAAGGGGAAACCGGGAATAGCTAAAAGAGTAGTCGTCATGATCCAACCCAAATCAGCCGGCGGTCCCGCGAATAAGCAGTAAGCACTTTTGAGGATTAGTTGCCTGACGCATCATCTACGCCGGTAAAGTCCCTTGGGTGCCATGAGCAGACCTTTTAAAGGCTCATAGAAAAAACAAGCGGAGTGTTCGCCTGTTAATTTTACATCCTGGCTTTAATTATGGATTATGGAATTCTATATGTTCTGAAAAGGATCTATCCATGAGTGTCCTCTTTCCACCCAGGCTGGCTCCAGGAGATGTTATTGGTGTAACCGCTCCCTCTGCTGGCGTACCTGAACATCTGCATCCCAGACTGGAACTCGCCATAAAAAACCTAAAGAAAAGAGGTTACCAGGTCCGCGAAGGACGCTGCTTACGCTTGCAGCACAAAAATAAAAGCGCCACTAAATTTTCCCGCGTTGAAGAATTAATGTCTTATCTTACTGACCCAGATATAAAAGCTGTTATGCCACCTTGGGGCGGTGATCTGGCGATGGAATTGCTTGATTTGATTGATTTTGATCTGTTGTCCCGGTCTAAACCAAAATGGTTTGTGGGCTTTTCAGATCTGAGTACACTTCATTTCCCACTGACGATGATATCGGGCTGGGCTACTTTGCATGGGCCAAACCTCATGGATCTTGGCGCTCAAAAGTTAGATGCCACCACTCAGGCCGTATGGGAAATTCTGGAATCGAATCGGGGAACTGTAATCAAACAGTACTCTTCAACAGCATTTCAAGCGGATGAAAATCAATGGGGAACAGCGTCAGACGGAGGTTTCAATCTGACCCAAAAAACACAGTGGAAACGCCTTGATGGTGTTACATCTTCTCTGACATTTAGCGGGAAACTGATCGGCGGCTGCCTCGAAATAATATCCAGGTTAGCAGGTACACCATTCGGGAATGTGCCCTTGTTCAAGGCGAGCAATAGCCCTCAAGGAATAATCCTCTATTTTGAAAATGTGGAAATGGCTCCCTGTGAATTAACACGCGCATTATTTAGCTTACGATTACAGGGTTGGTTTGATAACTTAAATGGTGTTCTTATCGGCAGAAGTGCTGCACCCGACGTAAGCGACCCGACTAAACATAATTATCTGGATGCCCTTAAAGCCGCTTTTGAGAATATTGCCGTGCCCGTACTGTATGATGTTGATATTGGCCACATACCTCCTCAAATATCCCTGGTCAATGGAGCCGATGCGACGGTATTTTTCGCTGAAAATGGTAGCTGGGTAACTCAGCAGTTGTAGATAAGGCATTATTAATAATAAAGGCGGGCCTTGCTGTTCTTTTGCACTGAAGATCCGCTCTTCGTTCAGAGCGGATCTTCAGTGCAGTTAACTTTTCCGATTCGTGCAAGGCGCGGACAATGGTCCGGATTAATTTCTGTTAATAAAGAAGCAAGTCGGTCCATATACTCTCCATAATTTGCAAAAAATAAATCAACAAACCTCTGTCAGAATTTCCTTTCTGAACCGGAGGCGTTATGAACAAAATAAACTATCAAATCAAATACATTGAATATTTGTTGAGAAAATGCAGAACAATTTTGACTAATGACATTTCATTTCATGCAGACAGGTTAAGAGAAATATCTGGCACATATCCGGATTTACTTAACCCTGTAACGCTTAATGAGAAAATCTGCCATCGCATTTTATTTATCCACAACCCATTTTATACAATGCTTGCTGATAAACTTCTGGTCAGGGAGTATGTTGAGAAACGGACTAATTTAATCAAGCTTATTCCTTTAGTAGGTGTTTATAACAGAGTTGATGATATTGATTTCGACAAACTTCCCTCAAAATTTGTTTTGAAATGCAATCATGATAGTGGTAGCGCGGTCATATGCACGGATAAAACGAATATTGATCCCGCTAAGGTTAAAAGCAAATTAAAACTATCTCTTAAAAAGAACATGTATTATACGACCCGAGAATGGCAGTATAAAAACATACCACCCGTGATCCTATGCGAAATGTATCTGGATCTATTTTCCAGTAAACACCGGAATATAACTCCGGAAATGATAAGAATACATTGCTTTCACGGTGTGGCATGTTTTATCGAGGCCGACTTTACTGACAGCGATGGAAACGAATTCATTAACGTTTATGACAGAGCGTGGAATTTACAACCCTTTCAGATGGAATACCCAAACACGCCATTGCCGGTTGATGAACCAGAATCATTTCATAAATCCGTTATTGCCGCCCAGGACTTAGCAAAAGAAATAGACTACTGCCGCGTCGATCTTATGCTAAAAGGAGATGATATCTATTTCAGCGAAATAACATTAAGCCCCAAAAGAGGCAAACTTAAAATCACCCCATCAATTTGGGACGCAAAACTCGGCAGTATGTGGGATCTGTCTCTTGCTAAAACAGGTTCGATCGAGCCTGTGTATTCATGCCCTTAAACAGGCCATGAGAGTTTGAAAAGTGAGCCATTTTCTGGTGTTAAACTATAGCTAACGTCTCCGCCGTGGGCGCACATAATGGCTTTAACTACCGACAACCCTAAGCCACAACCCTCTGGATTAATATTTTTGGCGTATTCTCCTCGCTGAAAAGGCTGGAATAAGGACTTCTGGAGTTCTTCAGGAATTCCAGGTCCTTGGTCCTGAACGATAATAAAATTATCGTTTCCTGCAATACCATTCTTTATTAACAGCGTTTGTGATGTGGAATATTTTAAGGCATTGTCAAAAAGAACGGTGAGGCACTGAATAATGCGTAAGGGATCGCAAACGCAATACTGATGGTTAATCTCAGTGACAATTTTGAAATGCTTTTTATCAAAGTCCGGCCAAAAGGTATCAAGCGCATTTGAAATCGTGGCCTTGAGATCGACTTCACTCAGCATCAAGGAGTACCCAGCGCCTCCTGACGAACTCACGACGCGGAGATCCTCAATTAAGTTGGTCAGACCTTCAGTTTGTTTAAGAAGGTTCCTGAATAACGACGGTTCTGGTTCGAAAACGCCATCAACCAGTCCCTGAAGCCTCCCACGTAAGATAGTCACCGGCGTCCGGAGTTCATGAGCAATTGCAGCATTCCATAAATTTCGCTGCGCATCCAGCGTCTGTAACTTTTCAGCCATCTCATTAAAGTCATTGACGAGCCTATTCATCTCTCCCAACTTAGAACTGCTGTTAAATGCTCTGGCACTAAGGTTTCCCTGAGAGATTTGTTTCAGGCTGTATGCGACGTCATTCAGTGGGTTGAATATTCTTGCAGACAGCTTTACGGTAAAGAAAAGTGCAACGACCAGACTGGTAACGGACGCCATCAGAATCCACATCCAGTCAAGGAATGTCATAGCATCTTCACTGCCTTCGTTCATTCCACCCGGCAGGTAATAAATCAGGAAACTATAAAATAAGTAGGAACCGAGTATTGCAATGGCAATAATAACAAACGTTAACAACAACATATATGTCAAAATCTGACGGCTCAGAATCGTTTCTTTGTTCATTTTTTGTCACCCAACCGGTAGCCTAATCCTCGGATGCTTTCCGGAATGCCCTTCAATCCGGCATGTTCAAGCTTTTTCCGAAGTTTACTCATATGACTGTCTACAGTACGATCCAGCGAGTCTCCCTCAGGTAAACACGCATCGAGTAACTCTTCACGTGAACAGACTTTTCTCGGGTTTCTCGCCAGATAGGTTAAAAGCTTAAACTCAGTGGTGGTTAATACTGGCGTGGAAACCTCACCTTGTGCAGTGATTTCAACGTAAAACTCATCAGGATAAATCGTTAAAAAAGGCGTTCTTAAAGGCCGTGAATGTGTAGACTCTGCAACCGGTCTGGTTCTGCGAAGCACAGCTTCAACCCGGGCAATAACCTCAGATGGATTGAAGGGTTTTATCACATAGTCGTCAGCCCCGAGCCGTAGCCCCATCAGTTTATCAACGTCTTGATCCAGTGCTGTCACCATGATGACCGGTACATTCGTTTCCTTTCTTAACGTGGTGAGAACATTCCAGCCATCGTACACGGGCAGGTGGATGTCCAATAGCAGGAGATCAGGCTTGTTCAGACGGGTAAGATTGATTGCCTGCTCACCGTCTTCGGCTCTTAAGGTTTTCATACCTGCCTTACGTAAATAGCCTGTCAGTATGGCAGCGATGTCATCATCGTCTTCTGCGACGATAATCAGATTGTTGTTGTTCATATTTTCTTCCACAGTGCTGATGACAACATGCATTTTACCCTGAAAGCACTTTTATCGTCATGCTTAAAGCTCTTTAACTCAATTACAAACATAAATTTTCAATTTGATGTCTTTTGACAGGTACTTTTTGGAAAAGTTCATCAAGAAATTTTCTTAAAATTTTACCAGACTCACTCTCCATATTCACTACACATTTTATAAATAATTAATCAACATCGCTAAGTGATAATCTACAACCAGGTTAAGTGGTGCATGCAATATGTACTTTGTCTAAGGAGTTTTATGGTGCTGACTAAATGTTTTTTCCGGCGCGAGAATTTGATGGCCTCACTTTTATTTTGCATCGTTTCATATGGGTTGCTATCTACCTGGCTTTACCTTGTGCATTCAATTAATGAAAAAGTAGAATCAACATTACCCTCATCTTTACTGATTCGTGTTTTGATAATCATTACAGCATTATCATTTATTATTCAGAAAAAACCTGGAGTTTTTAAAAACTTCATTGCAATAACATTCGGTCTGGTTTTAGTGTTTATACACACCATCATTGTATTACATCTGCTTTTGAATACTTTTCCAGATATCTATGATTTTGTTTTTTATTATGAATTTTTTTTAATGGTTTTCTTTTGCGGACTACCTTTATGTTTATGTATAAGAATGGTTTGATATTATGCAATGTCAATATGATACATAACCTCAGGAGTGAGTACACATATCCTCCATAAAACATCCATTCACGATTGACATCATCACGTTACACTTAGCACATGGATTTATGACTGCTCTGTTCTGCTGTCTCGTTTCACTTAGCTGACATAATAAACCAACTGCAGAACCCTTTACACACAGATGTTTAATATAATTTATCATGATTTATAAAGGCAACGACAAACCTATGGCCCCCGGGGTTGCTATCTCACTTAAGAGACTTGCCTGGCGGCACAGAAAGAAATTGTGCATTACTTTCATGCTGGTTATTGCTGAAAACGTTGCATTCCTGCTCTACCCCGTTCTGGCGGGCATGGCGATAAATGCCATCCTGGGCGGACAGACGTCACATGCGGCCCTTTATGGCCTGATGGTTCTGTTCATGTGGTGCATGGGAGCCGCCAGACGTAGTGTCGATACGCGAACGTTTGCACGTATCTACGCAAGTCTTGCTGTGACTGTAGTATTATCCCAGCGAAAATATTCACTTAATCACTCGACTATTGCTGCGAGAGTCACTCTGTCGCGTGAATTTGTAGATTTCTTCGAGTTGCACCTTCCCGTATTGATCACCTCGATCATTTCCCTTTTCGGCGCAGCAATTATGCTGTTATGGATTGAATTCTGGACAGGTATAGCCTGTTTGATCATCGTGGCAATACTGATGTGTTTTGTCTCAAGCTATGCCAGCAAAAATGAGACATTCTAAAGACGGCTGAATAATCGCCTTGAGAAAGAGGTCGATTATGTTAATAAGGCGTCTTTTGGTGCTCTTAAGCGACATTATGACACACTTGCTCGTCTGCGCGTGGTGTTATCCGACAGAGAGGCATGGGGATATTTATCAATAGGCCTTCTGGTTTCTGCTCTCTTTTCCATGACCATTATCAGGATGAGCATGGAATCCGGAATTAATGCCGGACATATTTATTCCGTCATGACCTATATGTGGATGTTTGCAACAAGCCTTGGGCTTTGTTGAATAAATCAGATTTCGGGTAAGTCTCCCCCGTAGCGGGTTGTGTT
>NZ_JBPYUI010000035.1:0-41029 GCF_051858335.1 Klebsiella sp. K47 | reverse complement strand
TCCCCTGCTCTACCGACTGAGCTATCCGGGCAACGGGGCGCATTAAACCGTAATCCGCCCACCCCGTCAACCAAATTTCTTAAATTACTTATCGATTGCTTATCTTTGCGGCAATTCTGCGTTCAAAGGCGCGTTTTGGCTTAACTTCACTGCATGCCGTTATCGCCCTCGCGGGTTTTCCAGCCGCTGGTAATGGCGATAACGTGGCGTAGTCCGGAGATGAGATAATCGCCAATGACCTCCTCGTCCTCACGCGGCGAGCTCAGGGTAATTTCCGCATCCACGCCGTGGCGATAGGCGCCATGATGGCTGAAAATGGTGCCGATATAACACTTCCCGTTCAGCCAGACCGGAATATAGGCCACCGTCTCATAGATATAGTTAACGGCGACGCCGCTGTAGTAGTTATCCGCCTCGTCAGCGGAGGTGCCCGGCGGGATGGGGCAGATCGGCGCGTCGTTGTCGCTGGCGGGTCTGTCTTTCAGCAGGCTGCCCTGCATTACCTCCAGCGAGCGCAGCAGGTCCGCTTTATCGCCGTCGCTCAGGCTGGGGGTCAGCGGCTGGTCTTTCTCCGGGGAGCGGATGCTGTTCAGCGTATAGCGATAGCGAACCGTCACCGCGGGCGTCTGGCTGGTGGTGCTGAACGGGCGTAGCAGGTAGAGGTTATCTTCGCCAAACTGGCCATTGTACCACAGGGCATACACCTGGCCGTTGATTTTGACCCAGTGGTTCCACTGGTTAGCCCCGCGGCCATTAATGGAAAAGAGAGCGCCGGGCACCCCGGCATCGAAATCATCACCATTATCACTGTCGCTGCCGTTGACGGCGGCAAAATCATCATCACCTCGCTTGAGCACCCCGGTGTAGCTGAAGAGCCCGGTGCCGCCCACGTAGCTGTCGATGATCAGGTCGCGTTTGCCGTCGCCGTCGAGGTCGATAAGGGTAAAGCTGACTTTGCCGTTTTCTGAATCCGCGCTAATCGAGGAGCGCAGAAACGCCTGCCACTCATCATCGCTGATATCCGGGGACGGTTTACTGGTCGTGATCAGCGTATCGTCGGCGTAAGTGAGCGTGAAGTCGGTAATATGGCCGGTTAACGGAAACTGCTCGGCGACCTTATTCAGCGACAATTCTGGATCGCTTTTTTGCGCTTTCAACACTGCGTTATACAACGTGCGCAGAGCCAGGTTATCCGCCTCTTTCTGCTGCCTGGGGATCACCTGGCTGACAAAGGTCGGCAGCATCCAGGTGCCACCCGGGGTGATTTCCCGACACATACCGGTGCTGTACTTCAGGCTCGGGGTAAAGGTTTTACCATCCCAAACGCGCGTCTCGCCGGTGACGCAGTCGGCCATGCCCCGTTCTTTGTGCAAAAAGACGATAGCGCCGTCGGCGTAGCTGGAGGCTTCGGTAGTGAGCAGCCGCGGTTTGCTCAACTGGGCGTTATCGACCAGCCACAGGGCGTAACCGTCGTTATAGGGCGCTCGCCAGCAGAGCGCCTGCGCCAGAGAATGGGTTTTATCCAGCGCGGTCAGCGTGATCTGGCGATCTGCCGCCGGAATGGCCTGATTCTGCCAGTCGTCGCAGCGCTGGTTCAGCAGCGGCGTCAGGATGGGCAGCAGTTTCTGGCGCTGAAGCATACTCAACGGCACTGGCTGCGCGTTATGGAGAACCGGGGCGGCGATAATTTCCGGGGCGGGAGTGGCTGGCAAAATGGCATCGTCGCCGGCATCGCCTTTATCCAGCAGCGCATCGGCGGTGCCGGTGCGTCGCTGAAACGCATCCATTTTACCCAGCACCTCGCGGCTGCCGGCGCTGGAAAGCGGCAGGTGCTGGCCGTTAAGGGTGAATTCGATTTTGCGCTGATTCGTTAACGCCTGTAGCAGGGCGGTGGTCTGATCGCTGTCGAGGCGAAAGTGGCTGTCGTCGAGAGCGTCCAGCGCGCCAAAATCCCGGTCGTCGATCAGCAGGCTGGCGGTGGAGTCGGCGGGGATATCGTGCTCGATTTGCGCAAAGGTTACCGTGGCGGTGAGGTGCTGTTCGCTGCCCGCGTTGCGGGTCAACAGCACGCTGACCTCACCCATGCGGACGCCGTAACCCGCCGCCCGGCAGGCGCCGGTATTATCGCAGGCGAGCTCCCAGTCTTTTTGTGCAAAGGAAAAACCTTGCAGGGGAGCCGCCAGCAGGGGCGTAGAGCAGAGGCCCAGCCAGGCAGCCCAGAAGAACGCGCGCATATCAATCCCTGTCAGCAATCAGTGAGGGGGAAATTATAGGCGCGACGTGGCGGTTAGGATATCAGAATTAGGTCAAGGCGCCGCCCATACGGCACTGGGCGAAGCGTAGAATATCTTCAGCCAGCCGCCGGGCGGTATCCACATCCGTCTGGCTACGTTTGACCAGCAGACGGCTCAGACAGCCCTCGACAATCAGCTCCATCTGCTTGGCGACCATTTCCGGGTCATCCACCTCCAGCTGAGTCAGCAGCTCGTGAGTGTAGGCCAGCGAAGCCTGCTTCTGCTGTTCCGCCAGCTGGTGAATGGGGTGCTGAGGATCCGGGTAGAAGGTGCAGGCGGCGATAAACAGGCAGCCCGGGTACCGCTGGTTGCTTACGCAGGTGGTGAGTGCGGCATAGCGTGCCAGCAGCTTTTGCTCTGCGCTTAAGGTCTCGTCCAGCAGGAGCTGACGACGCCAGGCATCCACCTGCTGGCTCAGATAGCGAAGCGCGTCGTACAGCAGCGCTTCGCGGTCAGGCCAGAAGCGTTTCAGGTCGCTCGTCGGGCAGGACACGCGCTCAGCGACCATCTCCAGCGACGTGTTGGCGATACCTTCAATTTCAAGAATCTTAATGGCTTCTGCCAGGACGTCTTCACGTAGCACGGTGTTCTCCTCCATCTTTCCTCCTAAAGTGTCGCTCACGCTTGCCAATCGCGCAAATGGGCGCTGAATGCCGCGGCATCCATAAAGCCGGTGACTCGCCGCTCAGGCTGTTCCTGACCCTCAGCGTTGAAGAACAGGATCGTTGGCAGACCCAGCACCTGCAGGTGTTTCAGCAGCGCGACGTCTTGCGGGCTGTTCTTCGTCACATCAACCTGTAATAACACGGAGCCTTTCAGCGCCTGCTGCACGTCAGGTGAACTAAAGGTGTATTTTTCAAACTCTTTGCAGGCCACGCACCAGTCGGCGTAAAGATCGAGCATCACCGGTTGACCTTTCGCCTGCGCCAGCGCCTGGTCAAGCTCGGCCACCGAGCTGACGCGGGTGAAAGCCAGGTGCGCCTGCTGCTCGGCCGCCGTGGCGCCAAACGCCCAGTCCTGCAGAGGCCGCGCGCTGACCAGCGCGGCGGCAAGCAGAATGATCTGTACCAGCCGCATCCACGGCCGGGTAGCGCCCAGAGAGGTGATAAACGCCCAGCTGAAGAAGGCGACACCGAGCATTGACCACAGCCGTAACCCCCACTGGTCGCCGAGTATGCGTTCCAGCAGGAAGACGGGCAGGGCAAGGATCACAAACCCGAAGGCGGTTTTCACATGGCTCATCCACGGGCCGCTTTTCGGCAACAGGCGATTGCCAAACACGGTCACAAGGATCAACGGCAGACCCATGCCCAGCGCGTAAAGGTACAGCGTGCCGCCGCCCAGCCACAGATTACCGCTCTGGGCGATATACAACAGAATGGCGCTTAGCGGCGCGGTGGTGCAGGGGGAGCAGATCAGCCCGGCAATAGCGCCCATCGCAAAGACCCCGCCGGGCGAGCCGCCCTGGCGCTTATTGCTGAGCAGCGTCAGCCGGGTCTGCAGCGACGACGGCAGCTGCAGCGTGAACAGGCCGAACATGGAGAGCGCCAGCAGTATAAACACCGCCGACAGGCCGACCAAGACATACGGGTGCTGCAGGGCCGCCTGGAACTGCAGCCCGGCGGCGGCTACCACCAGCCCCAGCGCGGTATAGGTCAGGGCCATCCCCTGGACGTAAATAAAGGCCAGCAGCAGGGCGCGCGCGGTGGAAAGCCGCTGTTTTCCGCCCAGCACGATGCCCGAAATCAGCGGGTACATCGGCAGCACGCAGGGGGTGAAGGCGATACCAATGCCAATCAGCAGCGCCCACAGGGCGGTGAAGGGCAGACGAGCGGGGACGTCTGCTGGCGGCGCCATGGCGTTCTCCTCCATCGGGCGCGGCTCAACCGGCAGCGGCGGATTGAAGGCCGGGCGATGGTTCAGCGACAACACGGGCGCGGCGGCGGTTGGCTGAGCGTCGTTTGAGGCCGCCCGCACGGCGCTCAGCGGGATCACTTTAGTCTCCGGCGGATAACAGAATCCGGCATCGGCGCAGCCCTGCCAGGTGACGGTGAGAGTAGCCTCTTTGTCCGCCTCCTTCACCGTCACCGGCACGGTCAGGCGTTGGCGAAAGGTCTCGCTTTTGCCGTAAAACTCATCTTCATGCCACTCTCCCGCCGGCAGCGCCGGTTCGTCGATCGTCGCCCCGGCGGCGCTGAAGGTAAGCTGTTGACGATAAAGATAATAACCATCCTTGATTTGCCAGCTCAGGTTGACGTCATGCTGTTGCTGCTGAAAGTCAAAGGCGAAAGCTTGATCAGCAGGCACGAAGTTCGAGCGCCCCGGCGCGTCGAATAACCCGGCGGTGGCTGATGTGCTGCACAGCAGCAGGATCAGCGTAATGATGCGGTAAGCCATGAGAGGTAATCGTTGTCTCCATGCGTGACGGGTAGAACCAGCAGTTCTGGGGTTTGATACGGGTGGTGTGACTTCAGGCAGTCCAGCAGCGCCTGCTGATGGGCAAGGTCAGTTTTGAGTAGCATCTGCACTTCATACTCCTGCTCGAGTTTCCCTTCCCAGTAATACAGAGAGGTGGCTCCCGGCAGCAGCGTAGCGCAGGCTGCCACCTTTTCCGCCAGCGCTTTTGCCGCCAGATCCTGGGCGGTCGCTTCGTCCGGCGCGGTACAGAGCACAACAACAGCATCAGGCGTAGTCATCATGAACCTCGTATCAGCGAAAAGAGGCACTATAACACGCAAGATGCGGGGATATTAGCGTAACGAGCGGGGAAAGTGAGGGCAACGGAAGGCGGGCCCGTAGTGGGCCCGCCGCCAGCGGTATTTACAGCATAATCCCGCCAAAGATAAAGCCGAGGATCACGCACAGCGTGATAGCGATAACGCCGGGGATCAGGAAGGCGTGGTTAAAGACATATTTACCAATGCGGGTTGAGCCGGTGTCGTCCATCTCTACCGCCGCCAGCAGGGTTGGGTAGGTCGGCAGAACGAACAGCGCCGAGACCGCGGCAAACGAGGCGATAGCCGTCAGCGGGCTGACGCCCAGCAGCAGCGCGGCAGGCATCAACGCCTTGGTGGTGGCTGCCTGCGAGTAGAGCAGCGTGGCGGCGAAAAACAGTACCACCGCCAGCAGCCATGGGTAATTATGCAGCAGATCGCCGGCCACGGCCTGGATGTCGCTGATATGCGCTTTAACGAAGGTATCTCCCAGCCAGGCGACGCCGAGGACGCAGACGCAGGCGCTCATCCCGGACTTAAAGGTGCTGGCGTTGAGCACTTCGCCGGTGTCGATTTTACAGGTGATGCTAATCAGGGTGGCGATGGTCAGCATAAATACCACGATCGCCTCGTTACGCGGCAGCACCGGGTTCTTAATCAGGCCGACGGTATCGCTGATGGCCGTGGCGTAGAACATCACCGCCACGATGCCGATCAAAAACAGCAGAACGGAACGTTTGGCGTGCGGCTGCAGCTCAAATACCTGGCTGCCGCGCAGTCTGACTTCCCCCTTGGCCAGCCGCTCCTGGTAAACCGGATCGTCTTTCAGTTCGCAGCCGAGGAAGTTGCAGACGATAGCGGTGAGCATCACCGCCAGCAGCGTGACCGGAATACAGATGGCCAGCAGCGTCAAATAGCTAACGCCCAGCGGTTCAAGGATACCTGCGAAAAAGACCACTGCGGCGGAAATGGGCGAGGCGGTGATCGCTATCTGGGAGGCCACTACCGCAATCGACAGTGGACGAGACGGACGAATGCCTTGCTCTTTGGCAACTTCGGTGATCACCGGCAGCGTGGAGAAGGCGGTATGGCCGGTGCCAGCGAGCACGGTCATAAACCAGGTCACCAGCGGGGCAAGGAAGGTAATGTACTTCGGGTGGCGGCGCAGCATCCGTTCGGCGAGGCTGACCAGGTAATCCATCCCGCCGGCGACCTGCATGGCGGCGATAGCGGCAATCACCGCCATAATGATTTCAATAACGTCGAAGGGGATCGCACCCGGTTTAATTTGAAAAATAAGCGTCAGGACAAGGACGCCAAGGCCACCGGCAAAGCCGATACCGATGCCGCCGAGCCGGGCGCCGAGATAAATCGCCAGCAGGACAATAACCAGTTCTGCACCAAACATATATGCCTTCCTTGTTTTTTAACAAGTTGATATTGAATTGTTGTATTTTAGTAAAACCAAAAAGCAAAAAAGGCATGTCATCGCTGACATGCCTTTGAATGACTAACCTGAAAGATTACTGTTCGCTTTCATCGGTATAACGCTTTGCTTTATAAGCGGGATGCATCAGGTTTTGCGCAGAGAAAATATCATCCAACTCCGCCGCCGTCAGCAGTCCGCGCTCCAGCACCACTTCCCGTACGCTCTTGCCGGTTTCGGCACAGATCTTGCCGACGATATCGCCATTGTGGTGGCCAATAAACGGGTTGAGGTAGGTGACGATGCCGATGGAGTTGTAGACGTAGCCTTCACATACCGCTTTATTGGCGGTGATGCCGTTAACGCATTTCTCCAGCAGGTTGTAGCAGGCGTTGGTCAGGATATGAATCGACTCGAACATCGCCTGGCCGATCACCGGCTCCATCACGTTCAACTGCAGCTGACCGGCTTCGGAGGCCATGGTCACAGTGGTATCGTTGCCGATAACTTTGAAGCAGACCTGGTTGACCACCTCCGGCACCACCGGGTTAACCTTCGCCGGCATGATTGAAGAGCCAGCCTGCAGCTCAGGCAGGTTGATTTCGTTGAGGCCCGCGCGCGGACCGGAAGAGAGCAGGCGCAGGTCGTTACAGATCTTTGACAGTTTCACCGCCAGGCGTTTCAGCGAGCTGTGAACCATAACGTACGCCCCGCAGTCCGAGGTGGCTTCAATCAGATCTTCCGCCGGGACGACCGGTAAGTTGCTTACTTCAGCCAGCTTCTGCACCGCCAGCTGTTGATAGCCGTCCGGGGTGTTGAGGCGAGTACCAATGGCGGTGGCGCCGAGGTTCACCTCCAGCAGCAGCTCCGCAGTGCGCAGAATGCTTTTGGTCTCTTCATTAAGCAGCACATTGAAGGCATGGAACTCCTGGCCGAGGGTCATCGGCACCGCGTCCTGCAGCTGGGTGCGGCCCATTTTGAGGATGTCCTGGAACTCCACGGCTTTCGCCTGGAAGCCTTCGCCCAGCTGTTTAATCGCATCGATTAACTTAAGGATGGAGGCATACACCGCAATGCGGAACCCGGTGGGGTAAGCATCGTTGGTGGACTGGCATTTGTTGACGTGATCGTTTGGGTTCAGGTACTGGTATTCGCCTTTCTGGTGGCCCATCAGCTCAAGGCCAATGTTCGCCAGGACTTCGTTGGTGTTCATGTTTACGGAGGTACCGGCCCCGCCCTGGAAGACATCGACCGGGAACTGGTCCATGCATTTGCCGTTATTCAGGACTTCGTCACAGGCGGCAATAATCGCATTTGCCGCGCTTTTGGGAATGGTCTGCAGCTCCTTGTTCGCCAGCGCGGCGGCTTTCTTAACCATGACCATGCCGCGCACGAATTCTGGTATGTCGCTGATTTTGCTGTTGCTAATGTAGAAGTTTTCAATCGCTCGCAGAGTATGAACGCCGTAGTAAGCGTCCGCGGGAACTTCCCTGGTGCCCAACAGATCTTCTTCGATACGAATGTTGTTTAACATGTGAACCTTCTTTTCAAGCTGCCAATGAATTCACCAAACACACAGAATATCCAGTATTCAGTATATTTTCTGGCCGACGATTATTTCCTTAACCGGCCCGGTGCCCAAGATCATATGCTGATGATAGCGAATATCAGTAAGCTTGATCACTTATTACATTGCGGGTATGAGAAGATTTATTAATCTGTGAAATGGGTCACCGCTTTCTTATTCCTGAGAAAAATAAGCCTTTCCGCTGATTGAAAAGCCGCTCAGCATCCCCATGTTAGTGGGATGCGATCAGCAAATTGATGATTACGGGCGCTGAACGCAGCGCCCGTTGATGAAGGAGACGCCGGTGCGTTGGATTCCGTTTATTGCTTTTTTTCTTTACGTTTACATTGAGATATCGATCTTTATCCAGGTTGCGCACGTGCTGGGCGTCTTTATGACCCTGATCCTGGTGATCTTTAGCTCGGTGGTAGGGATGTCGCTGGTGCGTAACCAGGGCTTCAAAAACTTCCTGCTGATGCAGCAGAAGATGGCCGCGGGCGAGAGCCCGGCGGCGGAGATGATCAAGAGCGTATCGCTGATTATCGCTGGTCTGCTGCTGTTGCTCCCGGGGTTCTTTACCGACTTCCTCGGCCTGCTGCTATTGCTGCCGCCGGTGCAAAAGCATTTGACGATGAAGCTGATGCCGCACCTGCGCTTCAGCCGGATGCCGGGCGGCGGCTTTAGCGCCGGAACTGGCGGCGGAGAGACCTTCGAAGGGGAATTCCAGCGCAAAGATGAGCAGCGCGACCGTCTGGACCATAAGGACGATCGCCGCGATTAACATTCCCCCGGCCCGGTCAGCAGATGCGACCGGGCCGCTTTCTTTGCAGGCCTACACGCTTCCCGTCGCCAGCTTGCGCCTGGGTAAAAACAGCCACAGCCCCGCCAGCATCACCAGCGCGTACAGGCTTTTCCAGCCGACCATCGCCAGCAGCAGCAGACAGAGAATGCTGCCCACCACCGCCAATAGCCGATAGCGACCGCGCAGCAAACGACAACCCGCCAGCATGCACAGCAGATAGATCATGATGAAAATGCCATTGGCGTAAACGATCAGCGCGTCCAGATTGATATCGAGCAGATAGATGCCAAGGGTGCTAAATACGCAGGATCCCAGCACGGCGTTGAGGGCGTTGCGCGGGATCTGCCGTGGCGACAGCCTTGCGAGGTAGCTGTGTGGCTTATGCTGCGCTTGCGACCAGACCAGGCGGGCAAAGCTTTGAATATAGATGTTGAGGCTGGCGAAACAGGCGAGATAGCCGATGACGCAGGCTACCCACAGCGCTTCGACGCCGAACAGACGGACCACGATATTCGGTAATGACGCCGCCGCCGCCATCTCCTCGCCAAAGGCGTGGAAGTGCAGCACCAGCACGGTGCAGGCCCAGTAGACCGAGCCGGCAAGCAGCAGGCCTATCATCAGCGCCCTGGGGAAATCACGCTCGGGATGTTTAAACTCCGAGGCGAGATGCGCGAAGGCTTCCAGACCGACAAAGCACCAGAACATCACCGACAGCGCCGAAAAGAGCTGCCCGCGGTCAATCTCCGCCGGGGCCGGGAAGGGGATCTGCGCCGGGCTTATCCCGCCGCGCCACCAGACTACGACGATCAGCGCCACAATCAGTACGGCAACCAACGTCTGCAGGTTGGCGCTGGAGCTGGCGCCACGCGAACCGACCCACCAGACGATGGCCAGGGTGCCCAGCTCCGCCAGCAGCAGCTGCGCATCATGCCAGCCGAACAGCGCCTGGCCAAAACCGGTGGCGATGTGCAGGGCGGCGGGGAGTCCGACCGGGATAACCGATAAAAACAGCCAGCCGGTGACGCTGGCCAGACGTGGCCCAAAGGCCATATCGACAAAGTGGGCCACGCCGCCCGCGCTGGGAAAATGGCGGCCGAGCAGGGCGAAGACGATGGCAATCGGGAAAACAAGGAGAATGAGCAGCGGCCATGCCCACAGGCTGTTATCGCCAGCGACCAGCGCCGCCAGCGCCGGGACGGCGAAGACGCCGGTACCCAGCAATGAGGTGGAAAGCAACCCAACTCCCTGTCCCAGCCCTAACTCCTGTTTTAAACCACTCATGATTCAATCCTGCGCCAGTGAAAAAAAAGAGAGTATCACAATCGCTTTTCCTTATGACCGATTGCCTGACATGGCCGCTTTTTGTGCGCCAGCGCAAAGGTAAAAATTTTTTTTAATTTTGCCCTTGAAGCCGGAAATGGCCATCCCCATCTCTCTCTGCACTAGCCGGTAAACCGCGTTCGGCCCGGCGTCACCCATAACTGATAATGACTTTCTCGAAGGAGAGCTATCAATGAGTATTCGTCCGTTACATGATCGTGTGATCGTCAAACGTAAAGAAGTTGAAACCAAATCTGCGGGCGGCATCGTTCTGACCGGTTCTGCAGCAGCTAAGTCAACTCGTGGCGAAATCATCGCTGTCGGTAAAGGCCGCATCCTGGAAAACGGGACCGTGCAGCCGCTGGACGTTAAAGTTGGTGACATCGTGATTTTCAACGATGGCTACGGCGTGAAGACTGAAAAGATCGACAACGAAGAAGTACTGATCATGTCCGAAAGCGACATCCTGGCAATTGTTGAAGCTTAATTCGCACGACCCTGAACGAATTTGAGGAATAAAAGAAATGGCAGCAAAAGACGTAAAATTCGGTAACGACGCTCGTGTAAAAATGCTGCGCGGCGTAAACGTACTGGCAGATGCAGTTAAAGTGACCCTGGGCCCGAAAGGCCGTAACGTAGTTCTGGACAAATCCTTCGGCGCGCCGACCATCACCAAAGATGGTGTTTCCGTTGCACGTGAAATCGAACTGGAAGACAAGTTCGAAAACATGGGCGCGCAGATGGTGAAAGAAGTTGCCTCTAAAGCGAACGACGCGGCAGGCGACGGTACCACCACCGCAACCGTACTGGCTCAGGCTATCGTGAACGAAGGCCTGAAAGCTGTTGCAGCAGGCATGAACCCGATGGATCTGAAACGCGGTATCGACAAAGCGGTACTGGCTGCAGTAGAAGAGCTGAAAGCGCTGTCCGTTCCGTGCTCTGACTCCAAAGCTATCGCTCAGGTAGGTACCATCTCCGCTAACTCCGACGAAACCGTCGGTAAACTGATCGCGGAAGCGATGGATAAAGTTGGCAAAGAAGGCGTGATCACCGTTGAAGACGGTACCGGTCTGGAAGACGAA
Source organism: Klebsiella sp. K47 (assembly GCF_051858335.1). NCBI lineage: Bacteria > Pseudomonadati > Pseudomonadota > Gammaproteobacteria > Enterobacterales > Enterobacteriaceae > Klebsiella > Klebsiella sp. K47. Next base: position 29,824 of record NZ_JBPYUI010000035.1, on the reverse strand, counting down.
CTGGACGTAGTTGAAGGTATGCAGTTCGACCGCGGCTACCTGTCTCCGTACTTCATCAACAAGCCGGACACCGGTGCCGTTGAGCTGGAAAGCCCGTTCATCCTGCTGGCTGACAAAAAAATCTCCAACATCCGCGAAATGCTGCCGGTTCTGGAAGCCGTAGCGAAAGCTGGCAAACCGCTGGTCATCATCGCTGAAGACGTTGAAGGCGAAGCGCTGGCGACCCTGGTGGTTAACACCATGCGCGGCATCGTTAAAGTGGCTGCGGTGAAAGCACCGGGCTTCGGCGACCGTCGTAAAGCTATGCTGCAGGACATCGCTACTCTGACTGGCGGTACCGTTATCTCTGAAGAGATCGGTATGGAGCTGGAAAAAGCGACTCTGGAAGACCTGGGCCAGGCGAAACGCGTGGTTATCAACAAAGACACCACCACCATCATCGATGGCGTTGGCGAAGAATCCGCAATCCAGGGCCGTGTAGCTCAGATCCGTAAGCAGATCGAAGAAGCGACCTCCGACTACGATCGTGAAAAACTGCAGGAACGTGTCGCTAAACTGGCTGGCGGCGTGGCAGTAATCAAAGTCGGTGCGGCTACCGAAGTTGAAATGAAAGAGAAAAAAGCACGCGTCGACGACGCCCTGCACGCAACCCGTGCTGCGGTTGAAGAAGGCGTGGTGGCTGGCGGCGGCGTAGCGCTGGTTCGCGTTGCGGCGAAACTCGCTGGCCTGACCGGTCAGAACGAAGATCAGAACGTCGGTATCAAAGTTGCGCTGCGCGCAATGGAAGCGCCGCTGCGTCAGATCGTTTCCAACGCCGGTGAAGAGCCGTCTGTTGTGGCAAACAACGTGAAAGCAGGCGAAGGTAACTACGGTTACAACGCAGCAACTGAAGAATACGGCAACATGATCGACTTCGGTATCCTGGACCCAACCAAAGTCACCCGTTCTGCACTGCAGTACGCGGCTTCCGTGGCTGGCCTGATGATCACCACCGAGTGCATGGTGACCGACCTGCCGAAAGGCGACGCGCCTGACTTAGGTGCTGCTGGCGGCATGGGCGGCATGGGCGGTATGGGCGGCATGATGTAATCGTGCGCTCTACGGCATAAAAAAGCAGAAACCCCTGGCCAGCAATGGCTGGGGGTTTTTCTTTTGGCGCGCTTTTTAGTATAAGGCTTATACATAAAAATCATTTAAGCTGCATCAGAGCGGCAAGCACCTCCGTTTCGGTAGCGACCTGGTAAGCGCAGCCGGGGAGGGAATGAACGCGGCTCATGCCGACGCAGTTTGAAGGATGACAGATTTACATCCGGGCCAGTGCGTCCAGCTCATCGATCATGGGGAATAACATGCAGGTAAAATATTTAGCAGGGATTGTCGGCGCAGCCTTACTGTTGGCAGGTTGCAGTTCCAGCAATGAATTAACCTCTGCCGGCCAGAATGTGCGTTTCGTGCAGGAGAAGCCGGGCGCAGAATGTCAGCTGTTAGGGACCGCGACGGGTAAACAGAGCAACTGGCTCTCCGGCCAGAATGGCGATGAGGGCGGTTCCATGCGCGGTGCGGCGAACGCCTTGCGTAACCAGGCAGCAGCAATGGGTGGCAACGTGATTTACGGCGTCAGCAGCCCGACACAAAACCTGTTGTCGAGCTTTGTACCTACCGACAGCGAAATGAACGGCCAGGTTTATAAGTGCCCGAACTGATGCGTGACGCCTCTCTCTGCGAGCGCAGAGAGAGGCGTGGTCGTTAGATGAGGATCAGGCGTTAAGCTCCGCTTTCTTCTCCAGATAGAAGGCGTGCAGAGGACGCAGGCACTCTTCCAGACTGAGCATTCTTCCCGGCTGGGAAGGGATGACAGTACTGAAGATCTGGCATGGCGCCAGCTCCGCGTGCATCGCCTTGAGCTTGGGGCTTTTCTCGATAATCCGCGTCACAACGTTATTTTCCAGTTCTGATAAATGCGGCGCGCTGGTTTTGACCACCGCTCCGGAGACAATTTTCTTGCCTTCGTCTGTCTCGCAGCAGTACAGCACGCCCAGATAATGGGAAAACAGGTTTAGCTTCCAGTCTTCCTGGGGATACTGCTGGTAATCGATATTGGGCTGAGTGGTTAAGTCGACGGTATAGCACATTAAAAAATCCATATTTGAACTTAAATACTGAACCAGTTCCTGGTCGCCGACTGTTTTTAATGCTTGTTGAATACCGATAATTAATGCTTCGATTTGCAGATCGTCAATACATAAAGTACTAATTTGTTCATCCTGAAATACAAGAATTAACGTTGACTGTGTTTCGCCAGGTTTGAGCGTAATGGACATGATTCGCCGCTCAGGGGATGGTTGCTGTATTTCAGCCGTCTCAACCTGAGGAATATTGGCAACAAGTGCCTCATTATACGTGATAAGCTCATCTTTATAGGCCTCTCCCTGGTTTTCAAGCCGCTGGAAAATCACAGCCATTCTGCTCTGCAGTATCAGGAGCAGATCAGCTAGCACCGGTGCCTGAAGATAGTAAATCTCGCAAAAGCCATTTTCCTTCTTAACTTTCAGCAGCAACGCTAAAAATCGCTCTTCAAAGGTAATTCCTGCGGTATTAAAACCTATAAACGTTCCTTGCATATTCTTCTCCTTTATTAAGCAGTAGTCACCGACTTCGATTGTGAGAGATCGATAACACGATCGGCGGATGCAATGGTCGATGGTCGATGCGCGACGATAATGCGGGTGATACTTAGCGCTGAAATAGACTGATTGATAACCGACTCATTTCTGAGGTCAAGATGGCCGGTAGCCTCATCCATGAATAAAATACTCGGTTTGCGATACAGTGCGCGGGCGATCAGGATACGCTGCTTTTGCCCACCTGAAATACCCAGCCCAAGTTCGCCGACAATGGTTTCGTATCCCATAGCCATCTTCATAATTTCATCATGAATGTTGCACCGTCTGGCACACTCCATCACAAAATCAAGATCGGCGCTATCATCGAAGCCACTTATATTATCAATAAGGGAGCCGGAAAAGAGACGGTCTTCCTGGAGTACGCAGGCGATACCAAGACGATAGTTATTCAAACCAATCTTTTTAATCTCCAGATTATCCGCCAGTATTTCGCCGGAATCCGGCGAGAGCAGTCCGCACATAACTTTTAATAGTGTGGTTTTCCCTACGCCAGATGGGCCAATTAACGCAACTGATTCTCCAGGAGCAACGGTTATGTTCAAATTTGTAAAGATGGGTTGTGAAAAAGGATCGTATTGATAACTAAGATTTCTCACTTCGAGTTTTACGCCAGTGTTTTCCGTAAAAACACGCCGCGATGGAAGTTCTTTTTCTGGTTCACTAAATGCTATTTCTGATAGACGTTCGTTGTGCAGTGAGAGCATACGAAGCTGCATCACCAAATCAATGAGATTCGATGCACGTTGAGAAAACTGACCCCGATAGGCGTTAAATGCCATAAACATACCGAGCGTCATCTCATTATCAATTACCATAATGGCACCCAACCACAGTACCACTACCTGATCGATTGAGGTGATAAAGGTATTAATGCCACCAAACATCATATCGAATCGAGTTTGCTTTATACCTGCATTGCTGGCGTCAACGTTAAGATTCAGCCAATGCTGTGAGCGACGTTCTTTTAAATTCAGTGCTTTGATCGTAGAAATGCCATAAAGTGACTCCATAAAGTGGGAGTTAGCACGTGCGCCTTTGACGACCTGTTCTTCCGTTACGCGACGATAAAAGCTATAGGTAGCAAAGCGCATAATCGCATAGCAAATGGTAAAGCCGATGACGACCCAGACTAACCAACCACCATATAAGGTCAGCATCACCAATAAACCGATTGTCATTATCGAGTCGATGATGCCGGTAACGATACTATTGGTAAATATTGAGCGAATCGTATCCAAAGACGAGAAGCGAGACTGAATATCACCTAAATGCCTTTTCTCAAAAAAGGATAATGGCAAACTTGTCAGATGATCGAATAACGTCGTTTTCCATTGAATATTTGTCAGGGTATTTAACGTTAACGACGTCCATGCACGTAGTATGCTAATAAACGTGCGGAATAGGGTAAAAAATATCAACCCGATACAGATAACAGACAGTAAGCTTTGGTCGTGAGCCATAATCACATGGTCAGTGACTAGCTGTGTACCAATCGGTAACAGGAGTCCGATAGCTTCTACCACTACAGAGTAAGCAAAGATCTTAATCAGTGCTGATTTTAAACCAACAATTTTATGCATTAAATCCAGCAATCGTAATCGGGATTTTGCTTCTTCTTGCTGGAAGTTATGATCGGGCCAAAGTTCAAGCGCTACACCGGTAAAATTGTTTGACATCTCATTGATGCCAATGATTCTTTTACCCAACGCCGGATCGTGAATAACAAATGCGTTTTTCCTTACCTTTGTAAGAACAACGTAGTGGTTCATCCCCCAGTGGATGATGCAGGGGAGTTTAAGCTGCTTTATTTCATCAAGGTCAAGAGCTAACGCCCGGCTTTTTAAGCCGGCATGCTCTGCAGTTTTGCTTAGAGACATTAGTGAGGAGCCCTGGGAGGGGCTACCAAACCGCTGACGGAAATTAAACAGATCGATATTCAACCCATAAAAACCACAGACCATTGCCAGACAGGCAATTCCACATTCTGATGATTCTGACTGAAGAATAACGGGCGTTTTGTTAACAAGAGAAAAATTTAACTTTGCAACAACAGTTTTGAAAAGTTCGTTAGTCATGGATCGGCCCAGTAATGCTTTGAGTTATCTTATACACAGGGGTAAACATCCACATATAGAGCGGACGCTCTTCCAGGAATACAACAGCTTGAGCCTTGAGGCCATTTGAAAGCGAAAGCGTTTTACCATTATATTCAAAGGTTTTGTTTTCAATTTTCACAATGGTCTTATAGAGCGCCAGTTCCTGCTGGTTTGTGCCGTTCGTAACATTGGTATACTCAGACATTTCTTGTCGAGATGTGGGAACAGAAGATATTGAAAGTATTTTTCCCGGGAATTGACCAAATTTATCTGATGGGAATGCAGCATAACGAATGTTAATTTCATCCCCAGGTTTTACATAAGGTATACTATTGTTAGGTAACCATAAAATAAGATAATACTCTATATCACCGGTAGGTTTTATCTGTGCTAGACTGCTGCCTTTATCAACCATTTGGCCTTTAGTGACGGTCAATGATTCAATACGGCCTTCAGTCGTTGCTTTAATAATAATGTTACCGTTTGCGTTTGATTCAACCAGTTGATTTTTATAATCATTAATCTGGTTTTCTTGTGACGAGATTTGATTGTCAAAATCAGCTATTTTTGTAATTTTATCACTATTGAGCTGAGTGACCTGCGATTCCAGTTGCATTTTCTGACTCACCAGAGACTGGTAAGTGCTTTGTTGTTGAAAATACAAAGAGTGTTGATAGTTATATTGGTCTTTGGTAATCAGTCCGTCACTTAAATACTTATCATAGCTGGATAGATTATCATGCATTTTCTTTAATCCAGCCTGGGCGTTAGCCAACATGCGATTAGTTTCTTTTAACGAATCATTGATTGTTTTTAACTGCTTCTCTAAAGAAATGGTTGTTTCTTCTTTATTATGATTCAGTTTTGAAATGATATCTTCAGCATTTGCGATCTTTTCATTAATGACCTCTATTTGTACCGCACTAACATTACCCGTTGTGGTGTTCCGGGAAATGTCGATCTCATATAACGGCTGGCCTTTGGTCACAATATCGCCGACTTTTACATATTGGGAGATAACAAAGCCTTGCTGCGGGGCATAAACGTTGACAGAGTGAGGTAGAGTAATGACCTCTCCCTGAACGTCGATTCTCTGGGTAAAGGAGCAAAATACTGTGGTGGCTATCAGGATCGCAAGAAAAGCAAAAGAGAGTAATGCAACAAGCCATGCTGGAAGCCCTGCGAGCAGCAGTGCCTTTCCTTTCCAGTGATGCTTTTTATACTCAATCGCTTCCTTGCGATAGATTTTTTTTAACATAGTTATCGCTTAAATTATAAAATGAAAAGGCCCGATACGTCAGGCCTTAATTACTAATGAATGCTTGTCAACAAACTGTTGAGCTAATCATTGGCGCGTAAACTTAGTTGCTCCAGAAGTTCAGGGTGCCGTCATAAATAGCATCCATTACGCCCTGAGCATAATCCAGAGTCATATCCCAGCCAACGATACCCGCTGCAATACCAAAGCAAACGCCACCGAGAATAACCCCGGCGATCATCCCTACACCCTGGCCGATTGAGCCGATACCGAAGATACCGCCACTTACGCCACCCCAACGTCCGGCGTACGCTGTACCAAAAATAGCGCCCAGAGAGGCGCCCAGTGCGATAGCGCCAACTTCTTTTGCGGCCCAGGTGACGATATCGGTAAGAGTATCGGTCAGCGCACCGCCAGAAATTTCTTCCATTTCAAATACAGTTAATTGGTGCATGATTAGTCCTTTAACTAAAATTAAAATTATATATTCATTCCAGACCAGAATTTGGTCCGCAGAAAAGATAGTCGTTGCTGTAGTATGAATCAACTCAACTAAATATGAATTGTTGATGAAATTAGAGGTTAATAGTGAATCAAATCTAAACTATTTATAGGTTCATAAAACAGTAACTAATTCAGCAGGTGGTGGCACGCAGCTATTATCGATGTGCTGCAGATATATTGATTTATTCTTGCATTCATATATGACATTTTTTTGGTTGTTGACATAAAAATAAAAAAAGGTGGATATCATTATCCACCTTTTGTAGGGGTATGGAGGTTATACTTTTACTCTTCCTGTATGACAACTTCAAGCATAGCTTTTACATGACCGGAAGAGACTTCAGCGCTATTGTCACTCATGCGATAATAGTCGGCGGTGAAGGTAAAGTTTTGTGATGCCTGTGCCTTGGCGAAGCTATAAGTTTCGGCGTCGTAAAATATTATAGGCTTGTTGTCAATTTTGAAGATAACGCCAACGTTATTTGCGGCTTCGGTTCCAGTTATCATGTTATCGATGATCCCATCCCCGGCAGAACTGGTGCCATTAACAGGGTTAAACCAGTAGTAAAGCTTGTTGCCAACTGAACCTTGTGGGCAAGTCACATCCATTTTGATAGTTTTTTGTGATGGAGTTGTACCTCCTCGAGAAATGGACATTAATGTGTTTTTTTCAATTTTATTCAGGGTGATTTGGCTAGGCCCTGATACTGAAATATCGCAAGAGGTATCTTTATATGAAATAGTCTTGAACTTCAGGGTTGCTGTTAACAAAAGGCGGTCAGCTGCCCTTGGGTTGGTGCTTAAGTTACCTGCTGAGAATTTAAATACCGGGTTTGTACTGGTGCCGGATGTATCGATGACCTGCTTTGTTTTAATTAACCATACCGTCATAAATTTATAATCTTCATTCGATTCTAAAATAGGTACGATTGTAGATTGAGCAACAGCAGGATTAATAGAACCATTTTTGCTGCTCAGAAGATCTGAAAACTGAAAGCCAATTCCATCTATGCCGGTTTCATAGACTGGTTTGCCCCTTATACCCGTGACGCCGGTAACTTCCGGTGCTGTTGATTCAACAATATACTGGTCTCCCATTATTTTGCTGCACTCAAATGTTTTATAATGTCCGGTACCGACTTTTTTAGTATAGAGGACTGTACCCACCGGAATTGTTGGGTCTGTTGCGATTTTAGGACTTATGTTAAACATTGCTTGTCCAGCGGAACCAGAATAATCGCATTTGGCAATTACCTCGCTACAACAGCATAGTAGGGATAAAAAAAGAAGTATTTTTCTCATTCTTTATTGTTCCTTGGTCAATATTAGCGACAAACCGTTTCGATTTGACTGATGCCAGACGCTTTGCCTTCCCTGGCTGGTAAAGTAAAGGAAGCATTGCACTGCTGCGCGGCGCTTTTGCCCCACTGGACGTTAAGGATCCCGGTCTGCTGCAACCCGGACATATAGACCATACCGGCGTCGCTGACGATGCTTGGCTGCGATTTGCTGTCGCCGGCGAGTAGAACCATCGCGCCATAAGGCACGTCCTGACCGCTGGCGGTTTTCAGATGCACAAAGGCCCTCTGGCCGATATTGCCGTCATAATTAGCACGCACGATGGCACCACGGGTCGGCACGACGCTTTGCGTAGTTTCTGGAAGCTCCATATCTTCACCCAGTGAAGTGCTGTCAAGGGTGATGTCGGTACGACGGTAAGGTGTAACGTACGGGACGATAGCGTAACCGCGATAGTCGGTGGAGATGGTGTTATCGTTGGTCAACTTGACGTTATCCAGGCCCGGCGCTTTAACCAGCACGGCGGCGTCAGTGATGTCCTGGCCAAGTGTAATGCCATCGGCATGAGCGACGATGCTGCCGTTGGCGCCGTAGTCAATACGTTGGCTGTTATTGTCATAGCTATAGCCGGCATTAAGGCTGCCGCGGGCACCGTTATAGGTCCCACGCATATCGCCGCTGTAATATTCCCGGTTGCTGTACCCTTGCTGCAGGCTCCATTCCAGGCTGTCGTTATCTAGCCCGACGCCACCAATGGAGACCGACTGATCGGTAGATCCCGGATTGCTGTTGGTTAATTGATAGCTGGTATAGGTACCCGGCAGCCAGTTGCTCAGCGGTAGCGTCACCGTCAGGGTGATGCGCTGATCGTCCTGGGCATCCTTACCTGAGTTATTTCCGCTCCAGGTGTAGCGGTTATAGCTGTAGCCCAGATAGTAGTTCACATTACGGAAACCGCCGTTGTAACCTACGCTAATTGACTTGTTGGTTCGCTTATCGTCCCAGTAATCTTCAATCAACCCGCTTATCGACAGGCTACCGAGGCCTTTACCCAGGCTTTGGTTAACCGTCAGGTTGGTGCGATTGCGCAGTGAGCGAGAGGTATAATTACCGTCATTAGAGTAGCTATCCAGCACCTCCGAGAGGGTATTAAAGCCGCGGGTGGAATAGCGGTAGCCCGCGATGGTGACATTGGTGCCAGTTTCGACAATGTTTTTACCATAACGGACCCGCCAGGACTGTCCTGAGGTCTTTTCATCGTCTTTCTTTTTCGACCATGCCTGGGTGACGTCTGCCGAGGCGGCGCCAAGCTCGCCCAGGTTATAGCCGAGGCCCGTCGACAGCGCCTGGTAGCGCGAGGCCGCCTGCATACCGCCATAAAGCGTCAGGCTGCTGGAGACGCCATAGGTCGCGGTGGCCTGAGTAAATGGCGTTTCATCGACTCCACCATCGTAAGGACGATATTTACCGGAAGTAATCTCATACTCCAGTTGATTTTCACGCACCATGACCGGTAGGGTGGCGAACGGCACAACAAATTCTTGCTTGGATCCGTCGGACTCTTCCACGCTGACGTAAAGGTCGCCGCTACCGCCGCTCGGGTACATATCGGTGATTTCAAATGCCCCGGGTGCCACGTAGGTCTGGTAAACCTGGTAGCCGTTCTGTTTAATGACGACGCGGGCGTTGGTTTTGGCGATACCGCGAATAATCGGCGCATAGCCGCGCATACTTTCCGGCAACATCGTGGTATCGGTGGCCAGCTGAATACCGGTAAACGGCACGCTGTCGAAGATGGTTGAGAGCGATGAACTTTCGCCCATCACCAGGTTACTGTTGATCGAGCGAATACTTCGCTGCATATAGAGATAGGCGGAGTCCCAGTCCCCGGCATCGCCATTGTTTTTATTCCATGTGCTGAGGTTGCGGATACGCCATGGGCCAACGTTGAGGCCAGACTGCAGGTTCAAGCTGTAGTATTCATCATTGGCCTGCATGTCGTTCGAGCCGCTGAACTGGTAGTTCACCAGCAGGGCGTTGATGCCATCATCAAACTGATCCGGTGGGATATATCCCTGCGCGGTGGTGGATAAGGCCGCCTGCGGAATAGAAATATTTAAGCGCTGGGCGGTAAAGTCAAAATCCGCTTTGGTGTCCGGAATGACAGAAAAGTTTGCACAGCCGTTTTGATCCTCGGCTAACTCTGGAAAGGATTTTATCCTTACGCCATATTCCGCGAGAGCTTTTAGACTCAGGCAGGGAACCAGAGCGGGTTCGCGGTTATCGCTGCTGGCGCGATTGTTGGCGACAAACTTTATCGTCCTGGTATCCAGGTAGCGGCCATTAAACATGATATCGACCCGATAATCCCCCGGCGCCTGCGCGTTCTGGGTCTGAAATACGGATAAGTCAGGAGTGGTTGATGGATCGCTACCATTCAATGAGCTAATGAATGAGGGATCGAAAAAGTCACGTGCTTGCGCTTTATTATTCAAACCAGAAAGCAATGCCGGAAGCATTGCAAAGAAGATGGTGGATAGTTTGAATAATCCATTATTCTTATTTGGCATAGACACATCCCTATAATGATAAAATAAATTTCTTATTACAGCGATGAGGAGTAGAGCGACCCAGCTCCGCCATAATCATTGACAACTTTCCAGGTAATGCTGGAGGCATTAATATTTTCTTTTAACGTCACTTCTTTAGTCGTCATCGGGGCGACCGAGTTGACTTCCGGCTTCACTTCTTTGCTGCCAATCTGGATGCTATGGAAATAGAAGAAAAAGGGCGTTGGATTTTTGATCGTCAGCTTAGTGCCAGACTTTCGCCATTCGAGCTTTTTCGCTTCCGTATTAGGGGAGAGGTCGAAAAGTGCTTTAGGACGATAGACCAGACGCATACGGTGACGGACTGCTAGTTGAATGGTGTTGTTATTCGCTTTGGCATCATCTGCCGGAGGAATCGCCATGACATTAAAATAGTACATGGATTCCCGGTCGGTCGGCGCATTAACGTTTCCGTTAGAAAACAGACGAACCGTATTCTGTTGTTTCCCTTCAAGGCGGAACAGCGGCGGCGTGGCCATAAAAGAGGGCGCTTTTCCTGCCGGCGCTTCAACCCAGGATTTAATCAGATAGGGAATATCATCTTTATTTTCTATTTGCGCGGTGATTTCACGTGCGCCTTCTTTATACAGATAGCGGGTGGATCCCACTACAATACCGGCATGGGCAATACTGCTGAGGAGTAATGCACAGGAAGCGGTGAAAGTTAATAAAGTCCTGAACATGTTTTTTCTCTGAATGCAAAAAAGGGCCCGCCGTGAAGCGGGGCCCTTTGGGGAAAAATTAGATGGTGTAATCGATAGTAAAGGTCGCAACACCTTTAACCGGGCCTTCGGTGACCGGAGTAGCAGAGTTCACTTTTACATAACCAGTGGTGTACTTCAGCTGAGTACCGGTAGTAGCAGAGTAGCTTTCGGTCATGGTGTCAGAACCGTCGAAGGCTACGCGATGTGAATCGCTGAGACGCTGGATACCGATACCGATACCGGTAGCGCCGCCAGCTGCGGTGTTGTCCAGGATGGTTTTATCGCTGGAGGTGACACCGGCAACGTTTACAGTCAGGCCGGTAACCGGGTTAGCGCTGCCCTGTGCGCAGTCAGTAACTTTAAAACCGAAGTCCTGAGTTTTGAACAGAGTACCTGCAGCTTCAGCATTTGCTTCCGCAGTGGTCACAGTGATCAGCTGAACGATACCGTTGTTCAGGGTACCAGTCGGAGTCACGACGCAAGAGTTAGCTGCATCAGAGACTTCACCCAGTACAGTTACCTGAGCGGTGTTGGTTGCCATTGCCTGAGCACTCAGCACTGCAGATGCAGCGACCATTACAGCTACGATTGTCTTTTTCATTTAATTAATCCATATATAGATACTTAGTCCTGTGTAGAGTTGATAACAGTTATCAAGGGAATGGAGTATGCATTCGCATTGATATTGAAAATAAGCGCCAGCATTCCTTTATATAGTGCTGAGACAAATCATCCTGTTGAACAACGCTACCATATCGCTTGCCATAGCGAACCATGGAGAAGCGGGAGTAATTTAAAAGTCTGGTGCAAAAAATGCTTGTGAATTGTTGATGAAGCACCTGTGAATTTAATGCTGCCCCCCTCTCTGATGAGATGTGGATTCCAGTTGAGATTAATTTAATCTGAAAATCTGACCATTAAGCAAGTTAGCTATCGCTTGTTTTTTTATCTGCGGTATCCTGTGGGCTGAACTTCAATGTGAAATGTACCTGTTTTCATCTGAAACAAGAATGTTCACATAATCGTTTGGTTGAAATCATTTGATTTTATTATGGATAATAGGGTTACGTGGGGCAAGGATATGGATGACGCAGTATTATTTAATGGGTGTATAATTAATCAGGAGATTATATTTAATGCCAATATGAATGAGCTGCGGCCGCTTGCCGGGGACGGGGAGTGCATCAGCCTCAATGCGCCAACCGCCAGATGCTTGCTGCTGCTTTTGCAGAATTGCGGCAAAGTCATTTCACGGGATGAGTTCCTGGCGGCTGTATGGGAAACACGGGGGGTGGTCGTTTCGCAAAATACGTTCTATCAAAATATCTCTTTGCTGCGAAAATCGCTGGTAAAAGCTGGGCTATCTGAGGATATCATTATCACCGTCCGGCAAAAAGGCTTTAGCGTCGCTCCGAATACATTGGTCATTCCTCTCTCTGATGAAGAGTGCAAGAATATGAATCGGGTGACATTAACGCATTATCAGAATAATAAAGTTGTCGACTTTATTTCTGAAGAAAAGGAAAAGCCTGACACTCATTTAAATCTTCCACTAATAGAAAACTCATCAAAGCATGGCAGTGATTTGATGGCAAATAAACCGGAAGAAGGTGAAAAAGCATCTGAGCGGTTGCATGTTACTTTTAAAATACCCGTATGGTTAATCGCGCTAATTGTCGTGATGATTGTAATTAATATTATTGTGTTGGTCGTGCTAAACCGGTAGCTCGTCACAGCCAGGGGTTATAGCGCGGTGCGATAGTCATTTGCTGGTCACCTTAACACCCGTCTGTCGAAATCTTCCTATCCGAAGGTCTGCCAGAACGTCCTGGCAGACCTTCAGTTTATTAACGCTGCTTCAGACCCAAATCCAACGGCGTCTTGCTGGGTTCCCCGCCAATCTCGCGCGCCAGCTTCGGCACCATATAGCCAGAGATGAGGGTCAATAGTTCGCGCATGATTTCACGGGCTTCATCATCGCTGACCATGAAGTGCGCCGCTCCCTCCACCCGATCCAGCACGTGCAGGTAGTAGGGCATTACCCCGGCGTCGAACAGCGCATTACTGAGGTCGGCCAGGGTTTGCGCGTTGTCGTTCACCCCGCGCAGCAGCACGCTCTGGTTGAGCAACGTGACGCCCGCCTGACGCAGCATGGCCATCGCCGCGCGAAACTCACCGTCAATTTCATTCGCGTGGTTGACGTGGTTAACCAGGATTACCTGCAGCGACGAACGCTGGAAGCGACTGGCCAGCGTCTCGGTGATGCGCGCCGGGATCACAATCGGCAGGCGGCTGTGAATACGCAGGCGCTTAACGTGCGGAATAGCTTCCAGCTGGGTCATTAGCCAGTCAAGCTCATGGTCCTTTGCCATCAGCGGGTCGCCGCCGGAGAAGATGATTTCATCAAGCTGCGGATGCGCCGCGATGTAGTCCATCGCTGTCTGCCAGTTGCGCCTGGTGCCCTGATTTTCGGCATAAGGGAAGTGGCGGCGGAAACAATAACGGCAATTGACTGCACAACCGCCTTTCACCAGTAGCAGGGCCCGGTTGCGATATTTGTGCAACAGACCGGGCACCACGCTTTGCTGTTCTTCCAGCGGATCGGTGGAGTAGCCGGGGGCGACGATAAACTCTTCCTCGGCGGTAAGTATCTGACGAAGCAGTGGATCGTTAGGGTTGCCTTTCTCCATGCGGGCGATAAACGCGCGCGGGACGCGCAGCGGGAACAGGCGTCTGGCCTCGCGTCCGGCCAGCAGTTTTTCATCAGCGTCTACATTTAAAAGACGCAGCAGTTCATCAGGACTGGTCACAACATTGGCAAGTTGCGTTATCCAATCTTCTCTGGATGGGGTATTTAGGGTTACAATATGCGCCATTTTGTGGCTTAGCTACCAGTTAAACAATTTCAGAGGGCCTTATGGCGACTTACTATAGCAACGATTTTCGTGCTGGTCTTAAAATCATGTTAGATGGCGAACCTTATGCGGTAGAAGCCAGCGAATTCGTTAAACCAGGTAAAGGCCAGGCGTTTGCGCGCGTTAAGCTGCGCCGTCTGCTGACCGGTACCCGCGTTGAGAAAACCTTCAAATCTACCGATTCCGCAGAAGGCGCGGACGTTGTCGATATGAACCTGACTTACCTGTACAACGACGGTGAGTTCTGGCACTTCATGAACAACGAAACCTTCGAGCAGCTGTCTGCTGACGCGAAAGCGATCGGTGATAACGCTAAATGGCTGCTGGATCAGGCTGAGTGCATCGTGACCCTGTGGAACGGCCAGCCGATCGCGGTCACCCCGCCGAACTTCGTTGAGCTGGAAATCATTGAAACCGATCCAGGCCTGAAAGGCGACACCGCGGGTACCGGCGGTAAACCGGCGACCCTGTCTACTGGCGCGGTGGTTAAAGTTCCGCTGTTCGTTCAGATCGGCGAAGTGATCAAAGTGGATACTCGCTCTGGCGAATATGTATCCCGCGTGAAGTAATTTCGCGTCATGATGACCGGCGTAGCCTCCGTGCTGCGCCGCTCTTTTCGTACAGGCACAACGAGCACGATACATGAAGCGTAGCGTTAAACTCCTGGTGTTACTCTTTCTGAGCAGCGCGTTACTGGCTGGCTGCAACACCGCCCGCGGTGTGGGTGAAGATATTCAGGGCCTGGGCCACGCTATCTCTCACGCTGTGAGCTGAATTTCCCTGCCGTTTCGTTAATGGCGCTTGCCTCCCGGTATGTCAGCCTCCTCCACGCATACTCCTTTTCTCTTAAAAATCGCAAAGATCCCTTCATCTTTGGACGGTTTGTCTATGCTTATAGGGCATGAAAACAAAACTGACACTAAGGATGACATTATGGTGAAAAAAACGATTGCAGCGTTCTTTACGGTTTTGGTCCTCTCTTCAGCACTGACCGCTTGTAACACCACGCGCGGTGTCGGTGAGGATATTTCAGACGGCGGCAACGCAATCTCTGGCGCGGCAACCAAAGCTCAGCAATAAACGCCGTCAACGGTACGGTTTAGCGCCGTACCGTTCTTCACTTCTCTCATTCCGTTGGATATACTCACCACGACTTTTCATCCACCTTACGGGACGACCCGTAAGCGTTTCTCATCCGGGGACGGCCCCAGCAAAGGAGCCTTATGTCCTGGATAGTCTTGTTTATCGCTGGCCTGCTGGAAGTGGTGTGGGCCGTCGGCCTGAAATATACCCATGGCTTTAGCCGCCTGGTTCCCAGCGTTATCACCATCGTGGCGATGGTGGCCAGCATGGCGCTGCTCTCATGGGCGATGAAAACCCTACCGGTAGGTACCGCCTACGCCGTCTGGACCGGGATCGGCGCCGTGGGGGCCGCCGTGACCGGTATTGTGCTGTTAGGGGAATCCGCCAGCGCCATGCGTATCGCCAGCCTTGTCTGTATCGTGATTGGCATCATTGGCCTGAAGATCAGCGCGCACTAATCATAGCGCTGATTGACCCAGACCAGTTTGCCGACATCAAAGCCCTGTCGGGTGGCAATGTTCAGCATCTGCTGCCTGACCTCCGGGGCGATGGTCGGCGCCCGGGCCAGCAGCCAGAGATAGTCGCGATCGGGGCCGCAGACCAGCGCGTAACGATACTCCTTATCCAGAGCAATGACGTTATAGCTGCCGTAGAAAGGGCCGAAGAAGGAAATCTTCAGCGCGGCGCGGCTGGGCTCCCCGGTAAAGTACGCTACCCCGTCCGTTTTCTGCCACATGCCGCGGTCGGGGTTATAACCTTTATTCACCACATCCAGACCGCCGTCATCACGTGGGTGCCAGGCGATCGTGACTTTTTCCAGCCCGCTTTCAAAAGGGTGGTCAAAGCGGGCGATTTCATACCAGGTACCCAGATAGCGCTGAACGTCGAAGGGACTGACCACGGTGACGCCCGGCGGCGGGGCGGGCGTGCTGCAGGCGACAGACAGGAACGAGACGGCAATCGCGGTGATTATCGGCAGGATACGCATGGCATGCTCCTTGCTGGCTTTTAAGCTAAGTGTAGAGTCCAGCAGGGAAAAGGCGGCAAGATTTTTCTATGAAGCGAGCCCGGTAGCAGAAATGCGACCGGGCTCTTGCAGGATCAGATAAACAGTACGCCAACGAGGGTGATGACGCTGAGGATTGCCGCCAGGCCGTAGAAGACCCATTTACCGTTGGGCACATGGATTTTCAGATCGTGCATGGCGTGGTGAATACGATGCAACCCACACCACAGCGGCAGGACAATCATCAGAAAGATGAATGCGCGGCCGATAAAGCTTTGGGCAAAGGCCAGCACACGCTCATAGCTAAAGGCGTCGGCCGGGGCGAGCCCCAGCGGCAGCAGGATGCCGACCAGCAGCACCATCACCGGCGCGACAATCGCGCCCCACATGCCGCCTGCGCCAAACAGCCCCCAGAATACGGGTTCATCGGAACGTTTCGGATTGGGATTAATCATCTCAGCCTCCTTACCAGAACAGGGCGACAAACAGGATCACCACGGTGACCACCGCCGTCACCACCCAGAGCCCTTTAATGACCGGCTCTGGCCCCATTTTTTCGCCTTTGATGATGACGTTGGCGGCTTTCGGCGCCAGCTCAAACCAGGTTTTGGTGTGCAGCAGCGCCGCCGCCAGAGTAATCAGGTTGAGGATCACCACCACCGGGTTTTGCAGGAATCCGATATATCCCGCCCAGCTCTCGGCGCCGTGCTTGAGGGCAAACAGCCCATAAATCAGCACAATGCTAAACCATACCGTCGGTACCGCCGTGCCTTCCCGTACCATGTAGAAGCGATAAAACGGCAGCTTTTTCCACCAGGTGGAGGTCATTGGTCGCACGTAGGGTTTGCGTTTCGTCGTCATAATGCACTCCTTAGCGTGGTTTCAGGGTGGCGATAAGAAAGTCTTTCGAGCTTTCCACCTTGCCCTGCTGGATCGCGGCCGCCGGGTCGACGTGCTTCGGACACACTTCCGAGCAGTAGCCAACGAAAGTACAGGTCCAGACGCCATTCTGGCCGTTAAGCTGCGCCATGCGTTCCTTTTTACCGTGGTCGCGGCTGTCTTCGTTATAACGGTGGGCGAGGGTGATCGCCGCCGGGCCGATAAATTCCGGGTTCAGCCCGAACTGTGGACAGGCGGCATAGCACAGCCCGCAGTTGATGCAGCCGGAAAACTGATGGTATTTCGCCATCTGGGTCGGGGTCTGCTTGTTTGGCCCCTGGTCAGGCGTGCGGTTATTGCCGATGATATACGGCTTAATGGCTTCCAGGCTTTCGATAAAGTGGGTCATGTCCACCACCAGATCGCGCTCGATCGGGAAGTTGGCCAATGCCTCCACCTTGATGCCTTTGGTGTAATCGCGCAGGAAGGTTTTGCAGGCCAGCTTCGGCACCTTGTTGACCATCATGCCGCAGGAACCGCAGATTGCCATTCGGCAGGACCAGCGGTAGCTCAGGTCTGGCGCCAGGTTGTCTTTGATGTAGCCCAGCGCGTCCAGCAGCGAGGTCTGTTCATCATAAGGCACGTCATAGAATGCGCTGTGCGGTGCGGTGTCGACCTCCGGATTGTAGCGCACCACTTCGACTTTCAGGTTTTTCATCTCAGCCATGGGTGGTCTCCTTCTTCTCAGCCGCGTCCGCTTCTGCGCCATAGACACGTTTTGCCGGCGGCAGCGTGGTGATCTTCACATCGCCATATTCCAGACGGGTAGTGCCATCGGCCTCGCGGAAGGCGAGAGTGTGCTTGAGGAAGTTGACGTCGTCGCGTTCGGTACAGCCTTCATCCAGACGCTGGTGCGCCCCGCGCGATTCTTTACGGGCGATGGCCGAGTGCGCCATACATTCGGCAACGTTTAAACCGTGCCCCAGCTCAATGGTGTAAAGCAGATCGGTATTGAACACGCTGGAGTTATCGGTAATGCGCACGCGCTTAAAGCGCTCCTGCAGTTCAGCCAGCTTGTCGATCGTTTTCTGCATCAGCTCCGGCGTGCGGTAGATGCCGCAGCCTTCCTCCATCGACAGCCCCATTTCATCGCGAATTTTCGCCCAGTTTTCGTTACCTTCCTGGTTGACGAGATCTTTCAGGCGCTGCTTCACATCGGTAGCCTGCGCATCGAGGGCGGCGCCGTTTGCCTCGCCCGCCTGAGCGGCGCGCTGCATGGCCTGCTCCCCGGCCAGGCGGCCGAAGACCACCAGCTCGGCCAGCGAGTTGGAGCCCAGACGGTTGGCGCCATGTAAGCCTACGGACGAGCATTCGCCCACGGCAAACAGCCCTTTGATTCGGGTTTCGCACTGCTGATCGGTTTCAATACCGCCCATGGTGTAGTGCGCGGTCGGGCGCACCGGGATCGGCTCTTTCACCGGATCGACGCCGACGTAGGCTTTCGCCAGTTCACAGATAAACGGCAGACGCTCCAGTAGTTTTTTCTCGCCGAGGTGGCGGAGATCGAGGTAGACCACGTCGCCGCGCGGCGTCGGGATGGTGTTCCCTTTCCGCCACTCGTGCCAGAAGGCCTGGGACACTTTGTCGCGTGGGCCCAGCTCCATATATTTATTCTTCGGTTCGCCGAGCGGGGTTTCCGGGCCCATGCCGTAATCCTGCAGATAGCGGTAGCCGTTTTTGTTGACCAGAATCCCGCCTTCGCCGCGGCAGCCTTCGGTCATCAGGATCCCGGAGCCCGGCAGGCCGGTCGGGTGATACTGAACGAATTCCATGTCGCGCAGCGGCACGCCATGGCTCAGAGCCATCCCCATCCCGTCACCGGTGACGATGCCGCCGTTGGTGTTGTAGCGGTAGACGCGCCCGGCGCCGCCGGTAGCCAGCACCACGGCGTTAGCGCGGATCTGCACCAGGGTGCCTTCCATCATATTCATCGCCACCAGGCCGCGGGCCTGCCCGTCATCGACCAGCAGGTCAAGGACGAAATGTTCGTCAAAGCGCTGAATTTGGGGAAACTGAAGGGAGGTCTGGAAGAGGGTATGCAGCATGTGGAAGCCGGTTTTGTCGGCGGCAAACCAGGTGCGTTCGATTTTCATGCCACCGAAGCGCCGGACGTTGACGCTGCCGTCGGGGCGGCGGCTCCATGGGCATCCCCACTGCTCCAGCTGGGTCATTTCCGTCGGGCAGTGATGAACAAAATAGTCGACGACATCCTGCTCGCACAGCCAGTCGCCTCCCGCGACGGTGTCGTGAAAATGGTACTCAAAGCTATCGTGATCCTGGGCAACGGCTGCGGACCCCCCTTCTGCAGCGACCGTATGGCTGCGCATCGGATAGACTTTAGAAATCAGGGCGATTTTAGCGTTGGGGTTGGCCTGAGCGGCGGCGATAGCGGCACGAAGGCCTGCCCCGCCGGCGCCAATTACGGCGAGATCGGCTTGAAAAGTTTGCACGACATTCCTCCAGTTTTAGTGTATTTCGCCGCCGGGCTGGCGAAAAAGTATCACTGCTCCTTTATAGGTACAGGAGTATAGCCTTAGGGTCAGTATGGAAAATTGACGTGTTCGATTTTTTTATCGATATGTGCGGTTATTTATCAGTGGTATTTATGCGTCAGGGTTAACGATAGATTAATGGCATGTAGTCTGCCGGAGATTGCACAAAATTTGTTTCACTCGCCGGTTGCGAGTAGACTTCGTGCCCTTAATTTGCAATCGGAGAAAGTACCATGAGCGAGACGGCAACCTGGCAGCCGAGCGCACCCATTCCCAATCTGTTGAAGCGCGCGGCGGTGATGGCGGAAATCCGCCGTTTCTTTACCGATCGCGGCGTGCTGGAGGTGGAGACGCCTTGCATGAGTCAGGCGACGGTAACGGATATTCATTTGTTCCCGTTCGAAACCCGTTTCGTCGGCCCGGGCCATTCTCAGGGGCTTAACCTGTACCTGATGACCAGTCCGGAATACCACATGAAGCGCCTGCTGGCGGCAGGTTGCGGCCCGGTCTTCCAGCTGTGCCGCAGCTTCCGTAATGAAGAGATGGGGCGTCATCACAATCCGGAATTCACCATGCTGGAGTGGTATCGTCCATGCTATGACATGTATCGCCTGATCAATGAGGTGGACGATCTGCTGCAGCAGGTGCTGGAGTGCCAACCGGCGGAAAGTCTCTCCTATCAGCAGGCGTTTCAGCGCCATCTGGAAATTGACCCGCTCTCTGCCGATAAAGCACAGCTGCGTGAAGTCGCAGCGAAGCTGGATCTGAGCAATATCGCCGATACTGAAGAAGATCGCGATACCCTGCTGCAGCTGCTGTTCACCATGGGCGTGGAGCCGCACATCGGCAAAGATCGACCAACGTTCATTTATCATTTCCCGGCGACTCAGGCCTCTTTAGCGCAGATCAGCCCGGAAGATCATCGGGTCGCTGAGCGCTTTGAGGTCTATTACAAAGGTATTGAGCTGGCGAACGGTTTCCACGAGCTGACCGACGCCCATGAACAGCGCCTGCGGTTTGAGCAGGATAACCGCAAACGCGCCGCGCGCGGCCTTCCGCAGCAGCCCATCGATAACAACCTGCTGGCGGCGCTGGAGGCGGGTCTGCCGGACTGCTCCGGCGTGGCGCTGGGCGTTGACCGCGTGGTCATGCTGGCGCTGGGCGCTGAAAGCATCGGCGAAGTGATCGCCTTTACGGTAGACCGCGCCTGATCGCTTTTTCACCTCCCTCCGCCGCCGGGTGGGGGAGGTGAAAGACGACTCTGAACCTGACACCCTCGCCCCGGCTTTAGCCCGAATACCCACAATTTCCCTCCGTGATTTTGCTACTATCCGCGCTCTTTTTATGAGGCCAGGCGTCGCTCGTCGGGCGATGCCCACGTTTGGATAGATTTATGCATCAACAACTCAAGAAGATGAGCCTGATCGGGCTGATTCTGATGATCTTCACCTCGGTGTTTGGCTTTGCCAACAGCCCATCGGCGTTTTATCTGATGGGCTATAGCGCGATGCCGTTTTACCTTTTTTCCGCCCTCTTTTTCTTTATCCCGTTCGCGCTGATGATGGCGGAGATGGGCTCAGCTTATCGTCGCGAAGAGGGCGGGATCTATTCCTGGATGAACCACAGCGTCGGGCCGCGCTTTGCCTTCATTGGTACCTTTATGTGGTTTGCCTCGTACGTAGTGTGGATGGTGAGTACCGCCGCTAAGATCTGGGTCCCGCTCTCTACTTTTTTGTTTGGCGCGGACAAAACCCAGACCTGGGCGCTGGGTAGCCTGACGCCGACGCAGACGGTCGGTATTCTGGCGGCCTGCTGGATGGTCGTGGTGACCTTTATTGCCGTCAAAGGGATCAATAAAATCGCTAAAATTACCGCCGTCGGCGGTATCGCGGTGATGGGGCTTAACCTGGTGCTGCTGCTGGTGAGCGGGGCGATCCTTCTGCTTAACGGCGGTCATTTCGCCCAGCCGTTAAACTTCACCCTTTCGCCTAATCCCGGGTATCAGTCGGGCATGGCGATGCTGTCGTTTGTGGTATTTGCCATCTTTGCCTATGGCGGAATTGAGGCGGTTGGCGGCTTAGTGGATAAGACCGATAAGCCGGAAAAGAACTTTGCCAAAGGTATTATCATCGCGGCGATTGTTATCTCGATCGGTTACTCGCTGGCGATTGTGCTGTGGGGCGTGAGCGCCAACTGGCAGCAGGTGCTTGGCGCGCGTTCGACCAACCTCGGCAACATCACCTATGTGCTGATGACCAGCCTCGGGGCGACGCTGGGCCAGGCCCTGCACCTGACCCCTGCGGCGTCAGCCCTGACCGGGGTCTGGTTCGCCCGTATTACCGGCCTGTCGATGTTTCTCGCTTACACCGGCGCGTTCTTCACCCTCAGCTATTCTCCCCTGAAAGCGATTATCCAGGGCACGCCAAAAGCGCTCTGGCCGTCGGTGATGACCCGTCTCAACGTCAACGGAATGCCCGCCGCGGCGATGTGGCTGCAGTGTCTGCTGGTCGGGGTGTTTATCGTACTGGTATCGTTCGGTGGGGATAGCGCTTCCGCGTTTTATAACAAGCTGACGCTGATGGCCAATGTCTCTATGACCTTGCCTTATCTGTTCCTGACCATCGCCTTCCCGTTCTTCAAGGCGAAAACCCATCTTGACCGGCCGTTCGTGATCTTCAAAAACCGTCCGTCGACGCTGCTGGCGACCGGCGTGGTGCTGCTGGTGGTGACCTTCGCCAATATCTTCACCATTATCCAACCCGTCATCGACAGCGGGGACTGGAACAGCACCCTGTGGATGGTCGGTGGGCCGATCTTCTTCTCACTGCTGGCGCTGGGGATCTACGAAAGCTACCGTCGGCGCATGGCGTCCGGCGCGCTGGTGATGGAGAGTTAAAGAACCTGCCCGGCGGTGCAGCCGGGCAGGGGATGGTTTACAGGCTACCAGCCGTACGGCGGCTGGTTTTTCCGGCCGAGGTCATGGTTTTACTGCTTTGCCTGCCGTCAATACTTTCCAGACGCATCTGGAACGGAGGGAACGGCATATCAATGCCATGCTCGCGGAAGCCCGCCAGGATCAGCTGATGCATCTCATGGCGCAGCGGCATGCGGTGCCCCATCTCCGCGGCAAAAATACGTAGCTCGAAAATCTGGATCCCCTGCTGCAGGTCGACGAGAAACGCCTCCGGCGCCGGGGTATCGATGACCAGCGAGCAGCGATGCGCCGCGGCGATGAGAATTTTCGTCACCTCTTCGGTATCGGCGTCCACAGGCGCCGGCACCGTCAGCACCACGCGGGTAACCGAGTCCGACAGCGACCAGTTGATAAACTGTTCGGTAATGAACGCCTTGTTCGGCACGATAATCTCTTTTCGGTCCCAGTCGCTGATGGTGGTCGCACGGGTATTAATGCGGGTGACGCTGCCCGTCAGGTCGCGAATGGTGACCGTATCGCCGATGCGGATCGGCTTCTCAAACAGGATAATCAGGCCGGAGATAAAGTTGGCGAAGATCTCCTGCAGGCCAAACCCGAGACCCACACCCAGCGCGGCGACCAGCCACTGCAGCTTCGACCACTCAATACCGATCATCGAGAAGCCCACCAGCCCGCCGACCAGCATCAGCAGATACTTAGTGATGGTGGTGATGGCGTAGCCGGTGCCGGGGGTTAAATCGAGATGCTGGAGGATCGCCAGTTCCAGCAGCGCGGGCAGGTTGCGTACCAGCTGAGTGGTGATGATCAGCACCAGAATGGCAATCAACACCGCGCCAAGCGTAATAGGCTCAAGGCTTTCCACCCCTTGTACCGTCGAGGTCACGTCCCACAGCGAGATATTCTCAAGGAAGCCAAACGCCGAGTGAATCTCCGACCACAGCACGATGACCGATAGCAGCGCGATCAGCATCAGCAGGGAGCGCACAAGCCGCAGCGACTGGGTACTGATGGCATCGAGGTCGACCTCGCTGACCTCCGTCTCCACCGACCCTTCCGGGCTGCTGACGTGAACGGGCTCATCTTCGCCGCGGGCGCGCTGAGCGAGAATTTCCGCGCGACGATGGCGGGCCCGGTCGAAGGCCAGCCGGCGGCGCTGGATCAGCATCCAGCGGCGGATGATGTGATAGACCACCAGCAGCAGGAACCAGATGGCGACCGAGGTTTCCAGACGCGCAAGCAGCGCCTGGGCGGTGGCGAGGTAGCCGACGGCGGCCGCCAGCATGGCCACCAGCGGGGCGCCAAGCATCAGGTTCCACAGCAGGCGGTTCACCATATTGTCGCCATTCCCCTCTTTATCCAGATAGAGCGGAATACCGGCGTGCTTAAGGCTCAGGGTGACCACCGCCAGCGCGCCGCAGATCAGCAGGAAGCACAGGCGGCCCAGCGAAGCGGAGAATTCGCGGTCGTTAAGATTATCGAACATGATCAGCGCCATAATCAGCGGCACAATCAGCCCGATGCTCATCAGGTAGTAGCGCATCGCCTTCGCCACGCGGCTACGCGGCCAGCCGAAGTGGGCGATAAACAGCCCGTTTGGCCGGGCGAAGGTGGCGCAGATCATCACCACCCACAGCAAAGGCACCGTCGCGGTGACTCCATCGCCAATCGCCACCGCCAGCGGGAACGGCCAGGCGGACTGCAGACCATAGCCGAGCGTCATCCACAGCACCGGCAGCGGCGAGGCCACCAGTATCGACCAGAAGACCGTGCGCAGCGTCAGCCAGAAGTGATCCTGGGTGACTTTCCCCACCCGGGCGCTGGAGCGCTCGAGAAAGCGGGTGAAATGGCGCCGCGAGCTGATGCTAAAGCCAACCAGCAGCAGGGCGGCAAACAGCGGCAGCAGGGTCTCTTTGCTGGTAAGCATCATCGCGCTGGCTTTGCCCAGTTCGCTGATGGTATCCAGGGAGATCAGGCGCCGCAGATCCTGGACGATCTCCAGCGGCCAGGAGAAGCCGATGGGGCTGACGTCCGAAGTCCAGAACAGATAGCGGTGGGTGGCTTCGTTGATCTCTTTCAGCGCGTCTTCCAGCTGGCCGTTGGCGACCTTCAGCTTGGTGAGCTCCAGCATCAGGGTGTCGCCGCCGCGCAGCAGCGAGTTCAGCAGCTCGTTCTGCGTGCGCAGCTGCGCCTGCAGGATCTTGTTCTGCTCGCTGGTCAGCGGTTCGCCGTCGGCCTGGCGGATCTGCCGCAGCTGCGGCTGCTTACTGAGTAAATCCTCAAAGCGCAGACGCTGCACGCGCAGCTGCGCCATTTCCGTATCCAGCTGCTGCGGGCGAGGGCGCTCCGGCAGCCGCGCCACCTGGGCGCGCAGGGCTTCGCCCAGCAGATTGGAGGAGCCCAGCCACTGCGACTGCTCGCGCAGGGTGTTTAACGCCTGGCGCACCTGCAGCGTTTGATTCGTCGCCTGCCGCTGCTGGGACGCCACCAGATCCATGCGCTGCGCCTGCTGGTTCAGCGCCTGGGAGAGCTCACGGTTGACCTTAAACTGGGCGGTGATGTCCGGCGGCAGGTTTTCACTGTTCTCCGCCAGCAGTTCGGTACTCTCCAGCGCCTTTTCCGCCTCCCGCTGGCGCTGGCTGTTTTGCAGATTGCGCAGCGCCTGCAGATAGGCATCCAGCTGCTCGCTCTGTTTTTGCGCCAGCTCGGAACGGGCGCGCGACAGCTCCTGGCGGTTGTTGGCGGAGAGCTGGGCGAGGTCGAGTTCATCCACCAGCGCCTTCAGACGCGCTGATTCCGCCTGCAGGGCAAGATTTTGCGCCTGGGCGAGAGCATTGTTGCCGGTTTGCGTGCCGATGCGGCGCTCAACCTCATTGAGCTGACGACGGGCATCGGTTTGCTGCTGCGGCAGCTGGTTCAGGGAGTCGGCGATTTCACGCGCGCGATCCTGCTCCTGCTGCGCCTGGCGGCTCGATTCCAGCAGCTGACTGCTGACCTGCAGGATCTCCTGGTTCAGCGCATCGGCGGTCAGGCCGGTTGGCACCTGGCGCGGCTCTTCGCTCAGATTATTGAGCTGGGCACGCAGGCTTTGAAACAGTTTGGGGAAATTGTCGATAACGTCCTGATACTGACGGGCGCGCTCGAGGGAGGATTTTCGCTCCTCAAGCGCGTTCAGCGCGGACTGCAGAACTTCAACGGTTTCAGGCTGGGCGGGCTTTGCCGCCTTCGCCTGTTCCAGTTCCTGGGTTATCTGTTTAGCATCCGGGGCTGTCGCAGCGTACGCCCCGAAACTGAGGCTCAAGGCCAACAGGAAAGTGTATATCAGGCGCACGGCATAACCCTTTTGCTGAAGAATTAACCTTGGTCTTGTTTATCGTCAACCAGCGGGCTGGCGCGGTGTTCGGCGCGGATCTCTTCTTCCGGTAACGGCGCGGGTTCAGCGGCGGCGGTCGCTTCCACTGCTGTCGCCAGCGGTTGGCCGATCTTGGTCACGGACAGGCTTTGCAGCGTGTCGACCAGCTTCACCTGGCCCGGAGCAAACAGGTTGATCACGGTGGAACCCAGTTTGAAGCGGCCCATCTCCTGGCCTTTCAGCAAGGCGATGGAGCCTTCGTTGTCGCCAGCGGGCCAGGTCCAGCGTTTAATAATGCCTTCGCGCGGCGGGGTCACGGTGCCGGACCACACGGTCTCGATGCTGCCGACGATAGTTGCGCCCACCAGAATTTGCGCCATCGGGCCAAACTCAGTATCAAACAGGCAGATGACGCGCTCGTTACGGGCGAACAGGTTCGGCACGTTCTGCGCCGTCAAGTGGTTAACAGAGAACAGGTCGCCAGGAACGTAGATCATTTCGCGCAGGATGCCGTTGCACGGCATGTGTACGCGGTGATAGTCGCGCGGCGACAGGTAGGTGGTGGCGAAGCTGCCGTTACGGAACAGGTCGGCCATCTGATAGTTGCCGGCCAGCAGGGCTTCCAGACTGTAGTCATGACCTTTAGCCTGCAGGATTTTATCGTTCTCAATGGCGCCAAGCTGGCTGATCACGCCATCGGCCGGCATCACCAGCACGTTTGGATCGGTATTCAGCGGGCGAACGTCGTCGCGCAGCGGGCGCACGAAGAAATCGTTGAAGGTGCGATAAGCCGCGGTATCCGGCTTCTGCGCCTCTTTCATATCGACCTTGTAGTATTTCACGAACAGATCGATGACCAGCTTCGTCAGCCAACCTGCGCGTTTGCTCGCACCCCAGCCTGCGAGGCGGGTGAGCCACAGTTTAGGCAGAATGTATTGCAGTGAAAGTTTAAGATCGTTTAACAAAGTAGCCTCCAGGCCATGATATGTCGTTCCTGACCCCGCCTGCGGGCGGGGACCTGAAAAAAGGGGACGATTCTATACGTAAAACTCGCCAAATGGCATCCGCGTAAGCTGCGTCATCATCGCTGCCCGGCAGCGCCTGACGTGATGCTCAGCTTAATGATCAGTCATCGGACGAGGAAAAGTTTTTACGCGTTTTTACCTGTACCTGCGCCATGCTTTCCAGGATGCGGTGGTAGTTCTCAAAACGGCTTTCGGCGATCTTGCCGTTCTCTACCGCTTCGCGAAGCGCACAGCCAGGATCGGTATCGTGTTTACAGTCGCGATATTTGCAACGGCCTAAATAATCATGGAATTCGACAAAGCCGTTGGTGATTTGTTCCGCTTCCAGATGCCACAGGCCGAACTCACGTACCCCCGGTGAATCAATCACATCGCCGCCGTGCGGGAAGTGATAGAGGCGTGCCGCGGTGGTGGTGTGTTGACCTAAGCCGGAAACGTCCGAGACATCATTGGTGAGGATCTGATCCTCGTTCAACCCGAGCAGGGCGTTCAGCAGGCTCGATTTACCGACCCCGGACTGCCCGGCGAAGATACTGATGCGGTCGGTCAGGGCCGCTTCCAGCGGCTTAAGGCCGTCCTGAGTCCGACTGGAAACCAGCAGCACGCGGTAACCGATGTTGCGGTAGATATCCATTTGCTCATTGACGAAGCGCAGACCATCATCATCCAGCAGATCGATTTTATTCAGCACAATGAGCGGCTCGATATCCTGCGCTTCGCAGGCCACCAGATAGCGATCGATAATATTCAGCGACAGCTCAGGCAGGATCGCGGAAACCACCACGATCTGGTCGATATTGGCGGCGATAGGCTTCACGCCGTCGTAAAAATCCGGACGCGTCAGGACGGAGGCGCGATCGTGCACCGCCTCGACGATCCCTTTGACGCTTACGCCGTCGGCGGCGTCTTTGCCCGGCCGCCAGACCACGCGGTCGCCGGTGACCAGCGAGCGGATCGTCCGGCGGATATTGCAGCGATGCACGCTGCCGTCAGCGGATTCGACGTCGGCATGCATACCAAAGCGACTGATGACAATGCCTTCCGACGTTTCGCCAAACAGGTTGTCATCGTAGTCGGCCTTCTCCGCAGTGGTTTTCAGACGGCGCTGGTGGTTGGCTTTGACGCGGCGCTGCTGGCCTTTGGAGAGTTTATTTTTACTCAATCGAACTGGCTCCTGGTCGCCCTGATGGGGCAAAACCTCTATGATACACGCTATTTTAGATGAATATAGTCACGCGAGAAGGGTGGAAAATAGCATGAGTGCAAATGAAAACAACCTCATTTGGATCGATCTTGAGATGACAGGGCTGGATCCGGAGCGCGATCGCATTATCGAAATCGCCACCCTGGTGACCGATGCCAACCTGAACATTCTGGCTGAGGGCCCGACCATCGCGGTGCATCAGTCGGACGCTCAGCTGGCATTAATGGACGAGTGGAATGTGCGGACGCATACCGGCAGCGGTCTGGTGGATCGCGTAAAGGCCAGCACCGTCAGCGAGCACGATGCCGAACTGGCGACCATTGAGTTTCTTAAGCAGTGGGTGCCGGCGGGCAAGTCGCCGATCTGCGGCAACAGTATCGGCCAGGATCGTCGCTTCCTGTTTAAGTACATGCCGCAACTGGAAGCCTATTTCCACTATCGCTATCTGGACGTTAGCACGCTGAAAGAGCTGGCGCGCCGCTGGAAGCCGGAAATTCTCGACGGCTTTAAAAAGCAGGGCACTCATCAGGCGATGGACGATATCCGCGAGTCGGTCGCCGAGCTGGCTTACTACCGCGAACACTTCATTAAGCTGTAAACCGCGACCGGGCCCTGTGCGCGGCCCGGTACACTTTTCTGCGTTATTTAAACCACTTCTGCTGCATCTGCTGGAAGTCAGGTGTCGCCATGACCGCGGCCAGGGCATCGTTGATGGCGTTCAGCAGCTCCGGATCGTCTTTGCGCACCGCAATCGCATACTGCTTACCGTAATAAGCCGGGTCGGTGGCCCGTTCATCCATGATGGCGTAGTCAGGGTTCTCCTGCTGCCAGGCGTCGAGGGTGGCGAAGTCGCCCATGACGCCGGTTATTTGCCCGGCTTTCAGCGCGGCCAGGGCGCTGGCGACATCGTCGTAAGGGACAGCCTGTACGGCTTTCTGTTTATCACGCAGGTAGCGCTGATGCAGCGTGCCTTTCACCACGCCGACTTTTTTAGCCTTCAGATCGGCAAAGGTATGGGCGACATCTTTGTTGACGATCACTACCCCGGAGAGCGCCTGGCGATAGGGGCGGCTGAAGGCGACCTGCTTCTCACGCATCGGGATCACTTCCATGCCGGCAATCACCGCGTCAAATTTCTTAAAGCGTAAAGCCGGGATCAGGGTATCGAAACGCTGCGCCGTGAACTGGCACTGCGCCTGCATCTGCTGGCACAGGGCGTGCGCGAGATCGATATCGAAGCCAACGGGCTGATTTTTGCCGTTGGCGGTGACAAACGGTGGATTGGCCGTGGTGGTGCCAAAATGGAGCGTCTCGGCTGACGCGGTTCCGATGGCCAGCGTGCTCAGCAGCAGGACGGTGAGGACTTTTCTCATGCTAATTCCCTGTTTGGCGTCGGGGTGGCCTCGTTATACGTCGCGCCACCGCTGTATGATGCGAGCGATTTTGCGTCATTCAGCCGGGCGGAAAAAGCGATTTTGCCCGTTATGACGCTTATTTATACAATTCAGCGGCGTAGATGGCGAGAAAATGTCCATTTAAACAAAAAACGCAAAAAAGTGATCGTCAGGGGGTTGCAGGGGCATCGAATTCTCGTATAATGCGCCTCCCGTAACGACGCAGAAATGCAAATTACGACGCCATCGAAATATGGCAAAAAATGCAGTAACGCGGGAATAGCTCAGTTGGTAGAGCACGACCTTGCCAAGGTCGGGGTCGCGAGTT
>NZ_JBPYUI010000034.1:0-42968 GCF_051858335.1 Klebsiella sp. K47 | reverse complement strand
TTGGTGATTTTGAACTTTTGCTTTGCCACGGAACGGTCTGCGTTGTCGGGAAGATACGTGATCTGATCCTTCAACTCAGCAAAAGTTCGATTTATTCAACAAAGCCGCGTTTTGTTCAAGAGGTCCATATTCAGGAACAATCAACCTCCCCTGATACCGATATGCCCAGGCCATACCGTTTGCGACCATGATGGCGTTAACATCGTTGTTGTTAAGATAGATTGTGCCAAGCATACGACCATAGACGTCCTGCCCATGGTCCTGAATATTAACAACCTGATTTGCTACTAACTGAATCATTGTTTGCTTTGCCTTCTGCCCGAAGGCTTGCTTACTTTCAGGGGCATCAATCCCATAGAGCCGTATTCTTGTATTTGTTGCACCGTCATAAGCCTGGACTGTATCACCATCAATAACACGCACCACTTTCGCCGAGAAAGTTTTGGCAATTGAAGTTAGTGGGGAATATAAAAGGATAACAGCCAGTGGAAAAATGGATAATCTAGTTGTCCGGATGTTTATCATTGGTTGTCTCTGGATGATAATCATTAAATGTGATTTGAGGGGAAAATCACAACGATTTTGAAAAGTTACTTTCAATGTATAGGTTACTTTATTAACAACATGCTATTGTGTCAATGTATATGAAAATTATTACCTGAGGTGAATGAAAACGCATCTCGGCTCAGATCAATTAAGGGGGGCTTATGTCTACTGTTAATGATGTGATTGTATCTTATGGAGGTGACAGTAAAAGGTATTCAAGAGACTTCCAGACAAAAGAAGAATTTAAAAAGAGCTGGTACGCCGTTTTGTCACGGGCGCATGCTTCGGTAGAAGCGAAGGTAAGCTGTGCCTGTAAAGGTAAAGGACAAAAATCACTTGCCGTAAAATATCACTCAGGCGGTGATACTTATTTCCTGGCACGGTACCCGAATACAGGTAGTCAACATTCACCTGACTGTATTTTCTTTACGCTTGATAAAGACAATTCAGGTCTAAAATGCTATACACAAGGTGTCGTCAAAGACCTTAAAGATGGAGGCTACGGAATTAGGTTAGACGTGGCATTAGCCTCATCTGACTCGGAGTCGACCTCGATCGTACCGATAGATAACAGGAATAAATCAGGTGGTGTTTCTCAGAATAGCATGTCATTGCTGGGTCTTCTCCAGTTCCTGTGGGATGACAGCGGTCTGAATCGTTGGTATCCGAAAATGGCCGGGAAACGTAATCCTGGCAAGGTGTTCAACCTTATAACCCACTCTGCGGAAAAAATTAAAGTCGCATCACATCCGCTGTCCATGCATTTACTTGCAGGTGCATATCCTTCGACACCTCAAGAGACAAAAAACATAAAAATGACATCAGAGGCGCTGATGAATAAAGAGCGTCTGATATGCCTCAATGTACTATCTAAATATAACCCTGAAAGACACTCGAATGCATCAAAACGACTTCCGATAAAGTTTTTTTCAGGTGTTCCAGTTGTGCTGATGAATACTGAGAATTGGGCATCACTGGAGAAGAGATTCAGCTCTGAAATAGCAAACTGGCGTTCAGGAGGTAACGTAATCTGTATGGCTATAGGTGATCTGGGTAAATTTAAGGGGAAAGATACATACTATCTTAAACCACTTCAGATAGCATTGATGAATGTTGATGAAAACTGGATCCCGGCAGACTCGAGTTATGAGCTGACCATGCTAAATTATCTTCATAAGCATGAGCGGTCATTTATCAAACCCCTGAGATACGATGCTTCTAATAATGATGTTTTCCCAGATTTTTGTCTGACGGATATTGGGGGGCATGAACTATTTCCTATTGAGGTATTTGGTATGGATACTGCTTCATATTTGGCGCGTAAGGCGATCAAAGAAAGTTACTATAATGAACGATATGGAAAGGATGGTTGGGCATCATGGGTTGCACCGGCTGGCCCCCTACCCCATTTGCCCGATAAGGGCTGCAGTTAACGCCAAAATGCTTCAGTAAGGGCTTCGGCCCTATTATAACTATCAGCACTTTTCTGGCATAAAAGGCTTCAGCCCTGTTGTACTTCATCCTGCGATTTCAATTTTGATCAATTAACCGGCCAGAAATCATACGAAATTTTCTTTTCGTCGCCGTGCGCTACGTGAAATCTGACGTACTCACCCCTCCGTTTTTCTTCAGATTTCGCGTAGCGCAACCTGAACAAAAACCACTAGAAAAGTAACTTTTGGACTGATTTAGAAGCTGGTTACCCCCACCTCGGGTGATAACATTAATCTAACACATGGAATAAAGGGTATTATTCTAACTGTAAATAGGATGTTGCATACCTCTTGAAGCGATGGAAAAATGAGCACACTTCTGGTTATTCCTGAATTCATGCTTTTTGTTGGTTTTTATATCGACATATTGAAACCTTGTTTTATTTAAAAGGCATCAATTTTATAATCAATTTCTGTTATTTTATCGCTATTGACATTTATCATTGTGACTATATCCAATGATATTAAATCACTTACATCTAAAAGTGACGGTGTCACGTATTGTGCGCCCAGAGAGACCCTTTTCGTGAAAAAAGTAGTTCACTCCCATAACGAAATGTGGGCTTCTTTATTGCAGATCGTATGTGGATGTCTTCAGGTAGCAGGAAGGAAAGTGATGCAGGCATGAAAGGATGACAAACCGGCAAAGGGGCTGCTACTGCTCCGTATTCAACAAACCACCCCTGGTTAGTTGAATCCTTTGCCGGTTTTACTGACAATACCAGACAGGTAAACTTTTTCCATCAGATTTTCTCGTCAACATGTTGCATTCATAGTTTTTCCATAATTGGATGCTTTTGCAGGACAACTACGGTTTTTATCCTTTCGTGCCCGGTAAAAAAAATTGTTAAATAGCGATTTCACCCTTTTAAAGGAAAAATTGTCCTCAGGCTCACAGTACTATAAAAGTATCAATAATCAGGAGCCTTACTATGACTATCATGAAAGTTCATTATTCACCAACTGACGGGATCCCTTTGCACTCCCTTTATCTGAAGGAAACTTCAACTACTGAACGATCAGGTTCAGTACTGGGGGGCGGCATTTCGGGAGACTCTGTTATTCTGGGAGGCGGAGGTTATGCCGGTTCGGAAATGCAGAAGACGACTCGTTCTACTGTCTTTGCACCACCTGATGAAGTTACTGCTGAGCCTGACAACACAAAAATGGTCCTCCGGATTTCCTGTGTTATCGGTGTAATGCTTTTACTTATAATTATTACCTTATTCAGTAATGCTGTTGTTGATATTTTTGACGTAAACGTATCTAAAACAATGTCTTCTTTCCTGGAACATGCTCCCTTCTTTATCATTGGACTATCTGTCATTTGTGCTTTCTTTGTTATAGGAATGACCGATCATGATTACACCCCGGTACTTGAAGAGCATAAAAGGAATGAAGCGCGTTTGTCTGTATACCACAGGCTACGCTATGTCGAAGCTGATAATATTGTTTTTGATCCGCAATCAATGAAAGGATGTTATGCAGAAAGAAAATTCATTGCCTCACTAGTTGAAAGCTGTATCACTAAGTAATATCCCTGATTTCCTTTACTAAGCCTTTCATGTAAGGCTTAGTAATTGCTTTAACCCTCCCTTTGCTCACTGTTTTTATATGCTTCCGGTTTATGGGTGTGCTAAAAGTTGCTTTCTCATGTTTGAAGTTGACTCCGAAAAATATTAAATGTTTTTGAATATTATTCATAAGCACTATTATATAAATAGGTACTGGCAAGTGAAATAATTACTGATAATATGTCTTTATGTGCTTCCTATTCTCTAAGGATGGTAATTAATGATATCTTCCACGCTTGTCCCGATTAACCCTTTCCAGCGATGTGCAATGGCTTCTATTGCTTCTGTGGAGAATCGCAGAGCTTTGGGACGGAAAACAGGAGAACTGGCCTACGTCAAAGCCTTTTTTAAAGAACTTACAGGTAAATCGCAAATTAGCTCGAATGACTTGAGAAAGGTTGATTCGAGTTACGATCCATTTGTTCGTGGCGAAGCAACTAAAGTTGAATACCTGCGTGCTATCGATATTCTGATTGAATCTCGTGGAGAGTGTTTTATTCTCCCTCTTTCCTGGTCTCTGGCAGTTTCCATGTTCCCGGAGTTACAGAACAGGGTTTTTCAGCGCCGCGAACACCGTGACCGGATTCATGATCAAAGGGTGGAGCGCCTGACAAAAAAAGAATCTAACCTATTGAAATATCAACTTGAAATTAACGTTGCAAAATCCAGGCTTTACTTGTCTTTCTGTGTTCCAGGTCAACATAAACGCTGGTTAGAAGAGTGGCGAAACGATACCCATGGACAAGGACTTACAACTAATCATATTTACCTGCTGATTAAGGAATGGTGGTCATCATTCTGGATAACTTCATACAGAAAGGACTATATTTGGTGTTACACACTGGCTGAATTGCTGGACGAGATTGATTATGTTCTTAGCACTATTACAATTATGGAGTTTAACGTCTGTTTTTCAGCGCTACCATTATCTCTTATATATAAAACTGGATAGAATACAAAGCTCCAATCAGAAAAACTAAATTTTGCAAGCCCAATATTTCTCACTGTTTTCAAGGGTTTTTTTGTACCATTTAAGGGGGTGGTTATTATTATCCAAAATTTATGAATCTGACCTTAATTATTATTGCTTCCGGTGGAAATACCCCCTTGATGAGCCGGTTTGGTTTAGTATGATGGTCTTATTCATAATCGATCGTAATCTTCTAAACAGATATGAGGTTTATCATGGCTGACTATTATTCAGAATGTGCTTGCCTTATCGAAGCAAATCCTACTCAAGCTGATATATTACTTGAGGCAATGAATGAATTGTTTGAACCGGATGATAGTTTTATTCAAAAACTAATTTCATGTGATAACACAAACGGCCTGTCAGAAATGGAGATTATTGTACGTCACTGTGTCCTGAACCATCCATTCAGAAATGTTGCAGATATTCCTGAAGACCTGGACTGGCATTTTGATGGGGAAAAATGCCCAGAAGGTTTTCTTATTAACAGTGATCTCGGTGATTTCAATTCTGAACATGGTGCGCTGTTTGCTCAGGCGGCACTTATTGCATTTGACAGGAACGAATTGATAGAGTTCAAAATTGCTTTTACATGCAGTAACTTAAAAAGGCCTGACGGGTTTGGAGGCGCTGCCTGTGTCGTGAGCAAGGATTTCATCCGGTGGACAGGTCTACACAATTTTCTGGAGGCTGAACGAACCGCTTTCGCCGAGAAGATGAATTACTTCTTTTGTGAATTTACAGAGGTCGTCGGTGAGCTTGAATATCCAGTATCGTTTATATTGCGTTGCCCGAACAGCGTTAATGCAGCGCATAGGTATGATGAGATTCAGCTTAACTATCGCGATGGTGGGGAAAAAGATGCCGAAGGAGGGATACAATTTAGTTCTGGCTCTGCCATCAAAAAATCCAGTATGAAACCAATCACTCCTGATGAGTTCCGGGTGATGAAATCGTACCTGAACGTCATGTGATTTTCTTTGGTCCGGGCATTCTCCCTCCACTCTTCTGTACTGATCTGTCTATTTTGTGAGGCATTATGACAAAGCAAATATTACCCAATGAACTGGCTGAAATCGTAACCGGTCTTCTTATTAAACCTGAACTGCTGGGTGAACTTGACTCCCGTGAGGCGCACCAGGCCTTCATGCTGGATATAGGGCGGGTAATTGCTGATCACTGTGGTGGACGGGTCAACGGCATTACGGATGGCGATGTCGCAAAGCCCTATCTTTCAGACATAGAGTGTACCCCCACACTCCACATTGAACCCGATGACCGTCTGCCTTCGACTGAACGTAACGTATGGTCAAATTATCATGTTGAAGCCTGGGCAGACGAGGGACAGGAAACTATCCTCGACAGGGCGATCCGAAACTCTGACAGAGCTGCCCTGCAATCTCTGCTTATTGTGGCCGCACAAAAATAATCTGTCGGTGCTCCTGTTATTAAACTAATGACGGACTGGCGTATCCCTGAAGGTGAACCGGTTTGCCATGAAGCGGATAGCAGAATTTATACGGCCACCTACCATCTGGATAACCAGACCTCAATCGAGGTGGCGGACGATACAGGTCAGCTTTGCTTAGGTGTATTACTGGAAATCAATCATGGCGTGCCTGCACTACATCTGAATGTGTCGGGTGGGGATAAGCTTCTCCACGTACATGCTGCACAAGGTGGACTTGTCCTGACACCAGACAGTTCCGGGGTACGGTTTCAGGGTGCTGAATGTGACAGGTATGCTTACAGAGATCAGAACTCATTACTTGTGAAGGAACAGTAATATACTGCCCTCCGCCGATCCAGAGTATGGGGTTACCGCATCAGATTTTACTGAGCACACAATCACGAAAAAGTTACTTTTTTCTCAGGAGGTGCCTGGACCCCTGCCCTTCATTTTGACGCGAGAAGGATGTTAGCACCTCACGTGCAGTTACTGTTATTCGCGTCCTGGTGGTATAGTGCAGCGGCTGGCAGAAGTAACCTACTATCCAACGGAATAAGATCACGATGAACGTCATTCAGCCCCGCATGCTTTCTGTATTTGATTTTGACGGTACGTTAACGCGGCATGATAGCTTTATCCCTTTTCTGCGGTTTGCCTTTGGCAATCGGGCGTTTTCGCGACGTATCGTCAGCATGGCTCTACCCACGTTACGCTGTATGGGTAAGCAGATGACGCGTGATGAGCTAAAAGAAACGCTCATTACAACTTTTCTTACTGGTGTTGAGGAAAAGTGGGTGTCTTCTAAAGCAGAGGAATTCTGTCAGCTCTACTGGCATCGCCTCATGCGCCCGGCAGGTTTGATTGCTGTGGCGAATGAAGTCACTTCCGGCGCGATCGTCACCTTATGTTCTGCGTCGCCGGAAATTGTACTCAGACCCTTTGCCGAAAAACTTAGGATCAAACTGATTGGTACACAATTAGAGACAAAAGACGGCATTCTGACTGGCAGAATCAGTGGTCATAATTGCAGGTGCTCACAGAAAATTATCCGGCTTGAAAAAGAATATGGACCTCTGACTGACTATCATCTTCGGGCATGGGGTGATACGCGGGGTGATTATGAACTCCTTTCCGCAGCGACTGAGCCTCACTGGCGTCACTTCCATCAAGGTTTCCGTCGTAAACTTCCGTCGAAGCTAATCATCAGATAAAAATTGCCCTTTATCGTTCTGTAATTTCTTCTTTACATAAAGGCAACATATATTCTACATTTAACCACTGTAACTGGTCAAAAAAAGAGTGCATCCTGGTAAATCGGTAGCTCGGACTATTAGGTATGCTTCAACCTGTTACCATTGGAATACCTACTTTCAGCCCGCTTTTCCGAGCGGGTTTTTTTCATCCCTGCCGATGTGTTCCTGGGTATAAATTACTGGGTGAAGTTGGGTTTCAGCGATCACATCTGCATATAGCCCTGTTTAGCTCTGCGTACTTTGAAAAGGTGTCGTCATGGCAGCAGGCCTATCGCCCCTTACCGGGGCGATGGGTCAGATAATGCCTTCCTTTTTTGCCAGTCCAAGCCAGTCTTTGAACTCTTCGAGAAGTTTTTCATACAACTCTTCGTCCTTTATGTGGGCAAAATTATCGATCGCAAAAAAGTTGCTGTTGTCTACGCGACGGTCGCTAAAGGTGTCCAGCCTCTCCAGAATCCCATAATTTGATCCGCCCAGTCCCACGAACTTCCAGAAGACAGGATAGTTGGCTGAGCGGCGGATGGCCTCTTTAATTTCTCGTGTTTTGCTGATCCCGCCATCTGTAATGCACACGACAAAAACGGGTAGGGTGCTGTCCTTGAAATAATCGATAACCTCATTCATGACTGGCGGCTCATTGTTCGTCCCGCCAAGGCCGGGAAGGATTTCCCAGGCAGATCGTTTACCCGTGTTCTGAATTGCAGCAATGTATCCGTCAAGGTTGTCCAGTGTGACGTCAGGGTATTTCTTGTGACGCTCAGCAAAGCCCCATACATCCATCGTGCCGTCATCATCGAACTGGACAGACAGGACAGCTATACGGTCAAGAACGGCCTGTACATGCCCTTTTTTAAACTGGCCGGTCATTGAGCCTGAGGCATCGAGAACAAAAGCGACTCGTGCTTCAACGGTATCCAGTTTGTGTTTTGCCAGTGAAATACTGGCTTTCTTAGCCAGGCTGATAAGCGCAGGCGCTTTACCTTCGAGTTTCTTTTCAAGGCTGATCCTGGCTGGTTGCGGTACAACTTCTGCTGCAGGTTCCACGTCCACACCATAGCTAACTGCCAGTGGCTCAAGCCCGCCATTAAATCCCTGCCCAAGCGCCCTGAGCTTCCAGTTGCCCTGGTATCGGTAAACTTCCCCCATAATT
This sequence comes from Klebsiella sp. K47, assembly GCF_051858335.1. Lineage (NCBI taxonomy): Bacteria > Pseudomonadati > Pseudomonadota > Gammaproteobacteria > Enterobacterales > Enterobacteriaceae > Klebsiella > Klebsiella sp. K47. Next base: position 34,532 of record NZ_JBPYUI010000034.1, on the reverse strand, counting down.
ACTGCCTTTTCTGTGCGGCCATTGAGATCGACAAAAAAGGTGGCCTGACTTTCAGCAGAAAGTTTCAGTTGCGCGAGGCCGCTTATCGTATCACTGCCATCTATCACCATAGAGATTGCAATCTTCTGAATCGTATCCGGGATCTGGTCAAGCGCAAAATGAACGACTGCGTACTGGTGACCGGGGTTGAGCTTCACACTGCCACCGGCGGCACTGAGATTGTTGTAAAAGATAAAATCGGCATCGCCTGTCACTTTTCCCTCAGCATTCAGCATAAACAGGCAAGTCTCAGGGGTACTGTGAAATCCAGGACTGGGGGGATAATCAAGCCGGAGAGTCAGTGTAGCTGTGTGAAGCGGAATGTTCTGTCCTGATTGTAATTGCATTTAGGCTCCTTGTTGCCGGGTAAAGGGATCACTCAGCGGGTAGAAAAAACCCCGGACAGGCCGGGGTTTGGTTTTACTGGTTTATCAGATGTTGATGCCGTGCTGGGTTGCCAGCGCAGCCAGGCCACCAGCAAAGCCCTGTCCTACAGCCTTAAACTTCCATTCCGCGCCATGGCGATACAGTTCACCGAAAATCATTGCGGTTTCAGTTGAGGCATCTTCTGACAGGTCAAAGCGTGCAATCTCGGAGCCATTATCGTTGTTCACCACACGCATAAAGCTGTTACTGACCATGCCGAAATTTTGCTTACGGCTGTCTGCTTCATGAATGGTGACTGCGAATACGAGCTTCTTAACGTCTGCGGCCACTTTTGTCAGATCAATTTTGACCTGCTCATCGTCACCGTCGCCTTCACCGGTACGGTTATCACCCTGATGCTGTACTGCGCCATCCGGGCTGGTGGTGTTGTTATAAAATACGAAATGCGAATCGGACAGCACTTTACCGTTTTCGCCAACAAGGAATACTGATGCATCCAGATCAAATGCCTGACCATCAGTAACGCGTGCATCCCAGCCCAGGCCAACCAAAGCAACATTCATGCTCGGGGCTTCTTTAGTCAGAGAAACATTACCGCCTTTAACGAGAGAAACAGCCATTTTTTGCTCCTGCTAATCGTAGATATCGGGTCGTGGATATCGGGTCGTGGATATCGGGGGCATCACCCCCGAATGATTTGGGTAAGAAAGTTACTTTTTATCAGGACGCGTTGATGCCGTACTGAGCGCACACGGAAGCCAGTCCACCAGCATAACCCTGGCCAACCGCACGGAATTTCCATTCTCCGTTGTGACGATACAGCTCCCCAAACAGCATGGCAGTTTCAGTAGAAGCGTCTTCTGTCAGATCGTAGCGAGCAACTTCAGTCTGATTGTCATCATTCACCAGACGGATAAATGCGCCGGAAACCTGACCGAAGCTCTGGCGACGAGCCTGAGCATCATGGATAGTGACAACGAAAATAATTTTGTCGACATCCCCAGGTACCGCGTCCAGTTTGATTTTGAGGGATTCATCGTCGCCATCACCTTCACCGGTACGGTTATCACCGGTATGAGTAACGGAACCATCAGCAGATTTCAGGTTGTTATAGAAAATGAAATCTGCATCGCCACGAACCTTGCCATTGGCTGCCAGCAGAAATGCGGAAGCATCGAGGTCAAAGTCCTGACCGTCCGTAGAACGTGCATCCCAGCCAAGGCCAACCAGCACGTTTTTCATGCTTGGCGCGGTTTTGCTCAGGGAAACGTTGCCGCCTTTAGATAGTGAAACGCTCATCTATTTATCCTCTTTCGTTAATCATTAATCAGCTGAGATCAGCTTTCTTTATTTTCAGCTTCCGGCTTTTCCGGAAAGATGACACTGGCCAGAATACCAAGAGCCAGTACACCCAGTACGACATACAGACTGGTGGTCGCAGACAGGCTGTAACCATGGTGCCAGATGTGATCGGTAGCGTTCAGACCCAGCTTAAACGCAATGAAGAACAGCAGGACGATAACAGCTTTCTCCAGCTGGGACAGATACTGTTTCAGGGCTTCCAGTACGAAATACAGAGTACGCAGGCCCAGTATTGCGAACATCATGGCGCTATACACAATCAGTGGCTCACGACTGACTGCAATAATTGCCGGGACAGAGTCGAAGGCAAACATCACGTCAGAGAGTTCCACTACAGCCACACATAACATCAATGGGGTGGCGTATAGCGCTGCCTTTTTCAGTCGCCCTACAGATACGTCTTTGTTTTCTGGCTTAGCCAGTTCGGCGTCCACTTCTTTTTGTGTCAGCAGGAATGCATGTCCGGACAGTTTCGGCCAAATCGGGAAGAAGCGTTTAACCAGGCGATAAGCAAGGTGCTGAGAATAATCCTCAATTTCGTCATCATCCCCACCGCCTTTGAGCATCATGACCGCAGTCCAGGCAACAACAACGGCAAAGATCAGCTCGACATAAGGGCCAAGGCTAAGCAGACCGGTACCGATCGCAACGAAAATCCCCCGGAAAACGATAGCGCCAATGATCCCCCAGTACAGAACCCGGTGACGGTAACGGTCCGGAACTGAGAACCATGAGAAAATCGCCATCATGACAAACAGGTTATCAACTGACAGCACCTTCTCAAGGGCATAACCCGTGACAAACAGGCTGGCAACCTCGGCTCCGTGATGCACAAAAAGGAAACCGGCAAATGCCATCGCGACAACAACCCAGAAAACGGACCATAAGGCTGCGCTTTTGAGGGAAATTGGCTTGTCATGTCGGTGCATGAACAGGTCAATAAAGATGGCGCCGACCGACAGAGCAACAAAGACCGTCACTGTTTCAGCCGGAAAACCGATGTGAGTGGAAACCATATCGTACCTTTATCCGTTGTTTATCAGAGGCCAAATTCAGCCGGGTCGAAACCCAGCGAACGGGCAATTTCACGGACAGCACTCTTCTCATCATCATCGAAGTTGCCATCACTTTTAGCGACAGCAATACCGACACGAAGAGCCAGTTGAGCTGCCTCTGGCTGGTCTTTCAGGGCGAGGATATATTTCATCGTTTCGCCTTTTCCGATTTCCAGATCAAAGTCGAAACTGGTCACCAGCTTGTTAAAAAATTCGATAACTTCTGCTGTATCGAAGACTTTCAGCTCTTCTGAGGATCGCAGAAATCCAATCATCTTCTGTTTTTCTTCGGAGCTAACGCCGTCACTGGCAACAGCGATACGGGCGCATACCGCGACGGTACCCTGCATAAATTTCTTGTTTTTGTAACGGCCTACCTGGCGGGTCAATTCCTCACGACCCGAGGTCAAAGCCCCTTTTACTTTGTCGAAAAAACTCATTCTCATACCCTCATCATTGCGTTTATTTGGAACCTCTGGACCAGCGAAACCCCCAGCCAAAAGCGCGGTCCATTTCCTCCTGGCCTCTGAAGTACTGGTTAATACGTTCCACACGAATGGAACCGTTCTCGTTGACCAGACGGGCAATCGCACACAGCGTGCGTTTGTTATCACCTTCAGTCAGACGCGATTCAATCGGTGGTTGCTCAGGAACATGTAATGTCACCACGCCATCGGTTTTGTCCCAGCTAGGCACGCCCTGATAGATAAAGGCATATATCAGTACCTGGCGAATTTCTTTCCATTCGCGGCCATTGATGTGTAGCCATTCCCCATCCAGAGCCTCGCCGGTACGATCATCACCCTGCAGTTGAACATATGGCTCAGAGTGATAGTTACCAAAAGCATTACCGAGTGCCTGAACAACTGACTTATAGCCATCTGCGAGCTCAACGAATGCACCGAGATCCAGGTCTATCGCTTTGTTCGAACCAAACATACCGCCCAGTAACCCGCCTGAACCCGAGCCACGATGCCAGTTCAGATTGATGCGGATTTCACCAAAATTGTCTTTTTTGGCAAGGCTGATGGCAGGCTTCTCTTTGGTCAGAGAAACTTTACTCAGGCTAACTTTAGGCGGAGCCGGAGGTGCTGGTGGCGGAGTGACTGGAGCTGGCTCATCCGCGACGTTGACGCCATAGTACTCAGCGAGAGGTTTCAGGCCGCCATTGAAGCCCTGGGCGATAAAACGAAATTTCCAGTCACCATTCCTGCGATAGACTTCACCGAGGATCAGAGCGGCTTCCTGACGGCCACTCAGTTCTACCTGACCACTGATCAGCGAGGTATTGCCACTTTCAATTTGTATGGACAGATGATTCAGGGAGGAAACGGTATGACTGCCGTCACAGGTAACGGTGAAGGCGACTTTCTGCACGTCGGGCTTGAGGCGGGACAGATCAACGGTGAAAACGCTATTGGTCCCTTCAGCACTGAAGCTAATGGAACCATCTTCATTACGGGGTTGCCCGTAAAAGACCATATCGCTGTCACCCCGAACTTTCCCGTCAGCGAATAATCGAAACGCCGAAGCGTCAACAGGACCACCAGAAATGACCCTCACGCGGAGATCCTGAGCTATTAAAGGGGCATTGCCCCCCGGTGTCAGATTCATGCTTTTACCACCGTACTTACGATATCGAATTGCATATCGTCGATTGTGCGGCCACCGCTTGCTTTACCGTGGGCGGTAAAATCCCAGTTTCCGTTGTTGCGGCGCAGGGAAGCGATGATGATACCCGTATGAGCACCTTGTTCCGTCAGCTGATAACGGGCCAGTTCTTTATTGGTCTGATCCACGACGCGACAGAAGGCGTTATCGACATCGTTGAAGGACTGCCCACGAAAGCTGTTCACGGTAAAGGCGAGGTATTCAACATTTGCCGGCAATTTTGTGAGATCGACGCGAATGATTTCATCATCTCCATCCCCCTCACCCGTCAGGTTATCGCCGGAGTGGACGACAGACCCACAGCTGGATTTCAGTTTACGAAACCAGATGGTGTCAATTTTATTACCTGCGGCATCCAGAAGAACGCAACCTGCATCCAGGTCTATGGAATCATTGCCACCAAAAATGCTGCCAAATAATCCCTTTTTCTTAACAGGATCCCAACCCAGTCCGAACTGAAGCTGGCTGAGAGCAGTGGATTGTTTGCTGAGTGATACTGTCTGGTTTTTACTTAAAGAAACCATATTCATTCCTTAAAAGGTATTGACCGGGTTTTTATAAAATTCATTTTCAAACAGAATGCATCTAAATCATATCATGACAAAGTTCACCCGCAAGGTAAAAACTGGTGGGTTTCTGGAATTTACGTTTCATTACATTGGGTGGGTAGGTGGTGGTTTGATGTATGTTATTGTTATTAAGTGGTTTTTGTGGTCTAGCCGGAAAGTCAAAAACAGCGAGTGATTATCATATTATGATTGACATGGCGCAGGTCAGTTCTTAGACTCATGTATTACAAAAATCTCATCCCCTTTTCAGGCGACAATTATAAAAAATGAAAAAGAAAATTTGGTTTATGGAAGGGCTATCTTCCCAGCGAGACATTATCCTTGGAGTGAAATCATTTGCGGAAAAGGAAAATCAGGATATTGAAATCTTTTCTTCTCATCGCAACGAGAGGAAAGAGATCTTGTCTGTTTCCGATTTTTCAATGATCGAACCTAACAACGAAGAAGAACGTCTTTCTTTTATTCATTCCATTACTGACGCTCATGGTATTAATGCGATACATACTGGTCGCAACTGTAAATGGTTTGAAAGCCACCGGGAAAACATTCAACGTTCTGGTGTCCACCTGACTACCGGGTCAACGGGGACTCACTGGTTTGAATTAGCCGATGAAAAAGTTACTTTTTCCGAGTTTATGGAAAAAAATGGACTTCCGGTTGTCCCGTCGGTTCGGGTAAAAAATGTAGACGAGCTTCGTACTCTGCTGAGTCATCCCCCTTTCCCTTCTGATTGCCTCTGCATTAAACCTGTTACAGGCATTTATGGCATGGGATTCTGGCGTTTTGATGACAATGTTTCCCCGGTAGCTTTTCTCAACAATCCTGATAGCCGTGTTATCCACCCATCACAGTTTCTGGCTGCTCATGCCCGGATGGACTGCTTTACTCCACAAGTACTGATGCCCTATTTACCCGGACCAGAATACTCTGTGGATATGGTGGTAAGTCAAGGCACGGTCCTGGCCGCTATCGGGCGGCGTAAAGAAGGTGTGCTTCAGTATCTGGAAAATGAAGGGGAAGCGATTGAACTTGCCATCAACTGCGCCCGCCTAATGAACGCAGACGGCATGGTCAATGTACAGACTCGCCATAATGCCGAAGGCAAACCGCTATTGCTGGAAATTAACATGCGGCCTTCAGGAGGTATTGGTTATACGCGGCACAGTGGCGTGAATCTTCCGGGTCTGTATGCCTTCCATACACTTGGGCTGATGGATGATGATCAGGTCAGGCAGTCAGCGAAAACTGATTTTTCACCTGCAGTCGTCCGCTCTGTCACCGATGTCATTCTCTATCCGGCATCATTGACCAACAGAATTGATTAATGGAGACAGATATGTCAGCAATTGATGGTAATTTCGTTTATCAAAAGACATTATCCTGTGGGCGAATTGAAGTAAGCAGCGAGGAAACCGATTATCCTCTTACTGATCTCTTTGATATCGCCGAACGGCGGAATCCAAAACGCGCATTTCTGTTTGTCAGTAAAGTGCTGGGTCGACATATTCCTGTCTCTCCTCTGGTCATGCGCAATGTTTATACACAGCTGGCGGAGAAGTTTCCCGGGACTCTGGACGGGCCGGTGGTATTTATCGGGATGGCTGAGACGGCTGTCGGCCTCGGGGCGGGAGTGTTTGATGAGGTGCGCAAGCATCACCCTGACTGTGTTTATCTGACATCAACCCGCCATCCGGTCGATGCCGAACTGTTGTGCGAGTTTAAAGAAGAGCACAGCCATGCCACAGACCACCTGATCTACTATCCAGTTTCTGCTGCCATGCGGCAAACCGTAGCGGAGGCACAAACATTAGTGCTCGTGGATGATGAAGCCACGACAGGGAAAACGTTCCTCAATCTTCTCGCCTCATTACGTGCATCGGGTGCACTCCGGAAGGTACGACGGATTATTGCTGTCACGCTGACTGACTGGAGCGGAGAAGCACTCAGTCAGAACAGCCCCCTGCCACTACATACAGTATCGCTCATCTCCGGCAACTGGCGCTGGACACCCGAACCGGATGCCCCGCTTCCTGTCATGCCCCAGGTAAATGTGACCTCCAGAGGGAACGTCCCGATCACAGGCAAACAATCCTGGGGGCGACTCGGGATGCAGATACCGGCGAGTGACCTGGGTCTCCAGGTTCAGGTTTCGCACGGTGAAAACATTCTGGTGCTGGGCACCGGTGAATTTGTCTGGGAGCCGTTCCTGCTGGCTGAACGACTTGAGGCGGCAGGTGCTCAGGTCGTGTTCAGTTCGACGACCCGCTCACCGATTTCCACTGGTTATGCTATCCAGTCCGCCATTGCTTTCAGCGATAACTACGGACTGGGTATTCCGAATTATGTCTATAACGTTGCTCATCAGCAGTTTGACCGGATCCTGATTTGTTGCGAAACGCCAGCTTCCAGCGTCGACCCCCGGCTGCTTGAGGCGCTTTCCGCTGTTGCTCCCACCGTAGAGGTGATTACCTATGAATAAGCCCGTCGTCTTCAGCGACCTCGATGACACCCTGTTCCAGACCCGCCGAAAAATGGTTGATGAACTTGCCCTTGAACCGTTCCGGACCGGCGCACTGGATCGCAGCCTCACGCCTCGCAGTTTTATGACCGAAGAGCAGGCCATGCTGGTGGACTGGTTGCTGGAACATGCGGACCTCATTCCGGTGACGGCCAGAGGTACGGAAGAAATCAGTCGGGTACAGATCCCCTTCCGTTCCTGGGCCGTGACCACTCATGGCGCGGTGATCCTTCGTCCAGATGGTACGCCAGACAGCGACTGGAAAGCCCATATGCTGGAGTGCCTGTCCTCCTACGCCGACCGCTTAACATCAATGCAACATATCATCACCGAGCTCATGGATGCGCGAGGCATTAATGCCTGGGCACGCCTCAACTACGAATATGAGGGTACGCCGGTGTATCTGGTCATGAAGCACCGCGACAGCACGAAGCTTGATGAACTGAACGCTGTCGGGGATGAGATTGAGCGCGTTTTTTCGACCGAAGGGTTTTACATCCACCGTAACAGCAACAACATTGCCTGGTTACCCTGCCCGGTAGAAAAAGGGCTGGCCGTTTCATGGTTGCTGGAGAAACTGCGTCAGGAGCGCGGGGTTTTCCCGGTGATGGGGCTGGGTGACAGCCTGAGCGACCATCGGTTCATGAAACTCTGCAGCTGGTTTGGTCTTCCACGCCAGAGTCAGTTTGCCGAGGCCATATCACAGCGTATTTTTGGAGAGCAATAAGATGTCGCATTTTGCCCCGTTTTCTGGTTCCTATAAACCGGACGATGTTCACTTTTTGCTGAAACCCATTGTCATGGAGATGACACCGGTTGACCTGAAGGAAGAACTGATTCAGTCAGGAAAAATGCATTATTCCGACATGTTAAGCCAGGAACCAGAGCCGACCCGCTGGCACCTGGATCTTTTCACCCGTGCGCTTGACTCGGGAGCTGCACGTCTGGCACGGGAGGTATCTTATCTTGCTCGTGAACTGGCCCGTCGTGCTGGCGATGAACCCATTGTCCTGGTCAGCCTGGTCAGAGCTGGTGTTCCACTGGGGGTCATGCTGCATCAGGCTCTGCGTGCGATGGGAAAACAGTCTTTCCACTACGGGATCAGCATTATCCGCGACAGGGGTATTGATGCTGCGGCGCTTGATTTTATCGAATCACGCCATGGTACTGGTGGCATAGTGTTTGTCGACGGCTGGACGGGAAAAGGAGCTATTACCGGCGAATTATCCCGCACACTGAAGGACCGTCCCGGTTATCCGGAGCAGCCTCGACTGGTTGTGCTGGCTGACCCCTGCGGATGTGCCTGGCTTGCTGCCAGTGACGATGACTGGCTTATCCCGTTCGGTATCATGGGCGCGCCTGTCTCGGGTCTGATTTCGCGCTCTGTCTGGGCCGAAGAAGGCCTGCATGGCTGTGTGGTTTGCGATCACCTTCAGTCTTTTGAATGTAGCCAGATGCTGGTGGATACGGTAGCACATTTCCGTGAACAGCTTGACGGTAAACCCCTTCCCGCTTCTGGCTGGGACGCAGGGAAAAATGCCGCACGCTGGCAGCTGAGCAGAAAAGTTATCCAGAGCCTTGCTGCGCGTTATGAGGTGGACAGCATTAACCGCATTAAGCCGGGTATCGCTGAAGCGACGCGGGCGGTTCTGCGTCGTGTACCTGATCATGTTTTTGTTCGCCAGATGGATGACCCGGATGTTTCTCTTCTGGTTGGGCTGGCAAAAGAGAAAGGTATCCAGGTGACGGAAGCCGGGGATACGCTCGGTCAGTATCGTGCGGTTACCATTATCAAAAAGGTACGCTGATGAAAAAACAACCCAACCCATGGGAACTCGGTGCCACGCTGTATATGCCTGCCACACGCAAGGATATCGCTGAGGTCGTTCTGGAAGGGAAAATACCGGGGCTACGCTCTCTGGTTGTCTGCCTGGAAGATGCGGTCAGCGAGCATGACATCCCTCTTGCGATTCAGAATCTTTCACTGTTTTTGAAGCAATTGAGACACGCAAGAGCCGTCAACGATGATGAGAAGTACCCACTGGTATTTATCCGCCCACGTCACACTGATATGGGGGGATGGTTAACGACTAATTTGGACCTGAGTGCAGTTGATGGTTTTGTACTGCCCAAATTCACCCTTTCCACGCTCCCGGTTTGGTGGGACATCATGGCAGGAACATCATTGATGATGATGCCAACGCTTGAAACCGAAGAAGTCTATGATGTTATTAAAATGCAGGCGCTGGCAAATGAACTTTCGAGTCATGACTGCCGTGACCGCATAATCGCTTTGCGGATCGGCGGAAACGATCTCATGAACGTCGTGTCTCTGCGACGGCCACGGGATCTGACCCTTTATGACACTCCTATGGGTTATGTCATAAAAATGCTTGTGTCAGTATTCGCTCCTCGTGATTTTGCGCTTACCGCACCAGTATGCGAACACATCGACGATCACGGCGTTCTGGGACGAGAACTCTCTATGGATATCGCCCATGGGCTGGTGGGTAAAACGGCCATTCATCCTGATCAGATTAGTGTCATAGAGGAGGCGCTTAAAGTGTCTCCTGGTGAGCATTCAGATGCGTTACGAATTCTGAATTCCACCCAGGCAGTCTTCAAATCTCAGGGAGCGATGTGTGAACCGGCCACCCATCGCCGGTGGGCTCAGGGGATCCTGGGACGGGGACAGGTATACGGTCTGACTACGGGGCAAAATCCGGAAGGAATCAGGCTTATTCCAGTTTCTAAGCAGCACTAAGGAAGCATATATGGGATTCAGATTTCGTAAATCGATCAGCATTATCCCGGGGGTCAGGGTTAACCTGAGTAACGGGACCCCCAGTCTGAGTATTGGCCCCCGTGGAGCTTCGCTGTCAGTGGGAAAGAATGGTACGTTTGCCAACCTGGGCCTTCCCGGAACGGGACTGAGTTACCGCACCCGGATTGACAGAACAGCACGGGAAAGAGTGAATACCAGGCATCAGGCAGATCCCGGTCTGAGGTCTGAACTGGAGCTGGTGGTGGAAAAACTGATGTCCACCGTAACAGCGATAACCAATATCCATGAACTCTCCCCTTCTCCAAAGGGAGGGAATACCTGGGCCACGCTCGAGACACAGTACCTGGCGCTCCGTCAGGGCAGTTTCACTCTTCCTGCGCCGGTACGACCAAACAAACCTGAATATATACCTCTTCCACCAGAACCTGATGAGCATGCCGGTCGCGGTTTCCTTGGGGGATGGTTTGAATCTGATGCAGCCCGACAGGAGCGACAGAACGAAAACCTTCGGCGGTGGCAGACGTCCGTCGCTGATATTGAACGTGAAAATGCGTTGCTGAAACAGCGTTATGAGAAACAGCGTATAGCGTGGGCTGAGCAGTACGCAGAATGGCAGCATCAGTACCAGGAGCATGAAAAAAATCGCACGGACTCTGTAGCTTTAGCGAAAGAGCAATTCCGATCTAACGCCCGCTTCTTTGAACATTGTCTTGAGGAAGTTTTCTCGCAAACAGAATGGCCGCGAGAAACGCTGGTGACGTTTGAGGTACGGCCTGAAGAATCAACAGTCTGGCTTGATGTTGATTTACCTGAGATTGAGGATATGCCTGATAAAGTGTATAGCGTGAATGCCCGGGGAACTGATATCAATGAAAAAGCCATGACACAGAAAGCGGTCCGGGAAAGTTACGCTAAACACGTTCACGGATGCCTGCTGAGATTAGCAGCAATCGTTTTTCAGACGCTTCCGTTTGAACAGGCCGTCATTTCAGGCTTCACTCAGCGGGTGAGTAAACGCACTGGATATCTTGAAGATGAGTACATTATTTCCTGGCGGGTACGCCGCTCTGAAATCGAGCTAATCAACTTCGGGAATCTGCGTGGCGTTGACCCTATTGAAGCATTGGGTGATCGAGGTCTGATCAGGAAAATGAGTTCAACTTACATTTTTCAGCCTATAGAACCACTGACCCAGATGGCAGGTACCGACTGAATATGCAATTAAACACCAGACAGGAAAGAGTTTACACCCTGGCTAACATACTTGGCTCAGGGAAGCCTGTATCGGCGCAATCCATCACCGCGACGCTGGCCTGTTCTGAGCCGACACTAAGCCGGGCGCTTAAAGAGCTGAGGGAAACTTACGCTGCTGAAATTAAATACAGTAAGGCTGGCCACTCCTATCAGATGGTACACTCCGGATTACTGGATAAGAAAACACTAAAGAGAATGAGTGAGGCGCTGGACCTTAATTCTGATTTAAAAACACATGACCAGGGGGCACGGGTGGTACTGGATAAGGATATAAAAACTTCCGTTTCCCTGTCGATAAGACGCCGTGTTCTTCGCAAAATTGACAAACTGGCTGCGCTAAGCGGTACATCAAGAAGCGAGGCAGTAGAAAAATTAGTAGAGTTAAAAATTGATGAAATTATCAATGAAATGAAGAAATAGCAGAATATTAGTGGGGTGGTTGTTCTCACTCCACTAATCGGCAATCTTTACCATTTTCCCAACAGGTGTTTATTGTATAACTACAGATAAAAAGCAAATTAATAAAATAAAGATTCTTAATTCATAAATAATCCCTGCGTTTTATTTAATTAGTTTTCTTTTAACTAACCATCGTCGCCGTATTATTAAATGCAAAAACGTTAAACCATATTTTATATAGATTATGACCTGTACAGTTTCCCGGCGACGGGTTATCAATATGGCGAATGCCTACTAAAAATGGCGGGGATCGTATTGTTGAAATATTGCAAATTTGTATTGTTGTTCAACCAACTCGCGCGTTTGAAACAACGTGAAAATCTCACTTTGTGATTGCTGAACTAACTATATGCCTTTGTTTTTAGTAATATGATATGAAGTGTTTATAAAACCATGTTCAGGAAATGAGCTCCCCCATCAACCATTAAGGAAAGTTTAAGATGAGAAGACTTCCCGTCTATCTGCTTCTCGATACATCAGGTTCAATGCACGGAGAGCCTATAGAGGCAGTTAAAAATGGTGTCCAGACACTACTGACCACCCTGAAGCAGGATCCTTATGCACTGGAAACTGCATATGTCTCTGTCATTACTTTCGATTCTACTGCACGTCAGGCCGTACCTCTTACAGATCTCCTCAGTTTCAATCTCCCCTCTTTTTCGGCAAGCGGAACTACCGCTCTGGGCGAAGCCTTATCCCTGACTGCAAACCGAATTGATTCAGAAGTTCAGAAAACGACAGCGGAGACAAAAGGCGACTGGCGTCCACTCGTTTTCCTGATGACGGATGGTGGCCCTACTGATGACTGGCGTAAAGGACTTAATGAATTCAAAGCAGCCAAAAAAGGGGTAGTTGTCGCATGTGCTGCCGGGCATGATGCAGATACGGATGTGCTTAAGGAGATCACCGAGATTGTTCTCCAGCTGGACACTGCCGACAGCTCTTCCATCAAAGCTTTTTTCAAATGGGTGTCTGCCAGTGTTTCCGTAGGTAGCCAGAAAGTCGATGCCGGTAAAAAAGAAGTTATCGGTCTTGATGATTTGCCTCCACCGCCGCCAGAAGTAAACGTGGTTTTATAAGCAATTAACTTAAGAGAGGATCCTATGACTGTCAGCTTACGGAAAGGGCAAGGCGTCAGCCTGCGTAAAAATGAGTTCGATCTTTCCTCAGTCACGATAGGTCTTGGCTGGGACATCAATGAAGAGAAAAAAGGGTTCCTGGGCGGAATTTTTGGCAAAAAAGAGGAGGAGTATGACCTCGATGTTATTGCCTTTCTCTGCAACGCAGCCGGTAAAGTGACTGATCTTGGCAATGTTGAAAATGGTAAGCCGACACTGGTTAACGGCGATATTGTCTTCTTCAACAGTCTTCGCCATAAATCAGGGCAGATCTGGTTGACCGGCGATAACCGGACAGGTGCCGGTGACGGAGACGATGAGCAAATTATCGTAAAACTAAACAGCATCGATCCGAAGTACGAAAAAATTGTCTTTATTGTTCAGATCTACAACGGCGAAAAATTACAGCAGCACTTTGGAAAAGTGCAAAATGCATTTATCCGGGCGGTAGACGGAAAAAATGTGGAAATGGCACGCTTTGACCTCTCCGGCGGTGTAGCCTTTAATGGTCAGCGATCGATGGTCTTTGCTGAGCTTGTCCGGGAATCCAGTGGCTGGAAACTGAATGCGATAGGCGAGCCTTCCACCTCCGATTCGTTCGTAAGCCATCTGAGGAACTATATCTAAATGCGAAGACTACCCGTATATCTGCTCATCGATACTTCCGGCTCAATGAGAGGAGAATCGATACATTCAGTGAATGTGGGTGTGCAGGCTATGCTGAGTGCCCTGAGACAGGACCCTTATGCGCTTGAAAGCGTCCATATCTCAATAATTACATACGATAATGAAGCCCGGGAGTATGTTCCCCTCACTGCCCTGGCTGACTTTCAGTTTTCTGATATAGAAGTACCAAGTGCGGGCGGCACCTTTACCGGCGCGGCGCTTGAATGTCTGATCCAGTGTGTCGACCGGGATATTCGCCGCTCTGATGGTGAACAGAAAGGCGACTGGAGACCGCTGGTGTTTCTGATGACAGATGGTACTCCGTCAGATGCCTGGGCTTATGGGGAAGCTGTTAAAGAGGTTCAGCGGCGTTCGTTTGGTTCCATTATAGCCTGTGCTGTTGGCCCTAAAGCGGGACACGAACATCTGAAACTACTGACTGACAAAGTTGTGGCTCTTGAAACACTGGATTCGACCGCATTTTCAGGCTTTTTCAAATGGGTCAGTGCCAGCGTGGCTTCAGGAAGCTCCAGTGCCGGAGTCACTACTGATTCGGACACACTTCCACCGCCACCGCCAGAAATCCAGCTTGTTCTGTAACTTACGCCGGTATGGCAGGGAATAACCCTGCCTTATACCGATAAAGTCCATCTCTGCTATGGACGTCACATTTTGCTATGAGGGAGTTTCCTGTGAGACGACTTCCCGTTTTTTTTGTTCTGGACTGTTCTGAGTCCATGATTGGTGAAAACCTGAAAAGGATGAATGATGGCTTGCAGAAGATTGTGAGCGATCTGCGTAAGGACCCTCATGCTCTGGAGACTGTCTGGGTGTCAGTAATTGCCTTTGCCGGTATTGCCAGAACGATTGTCCCGTTACATGACATTGTGTCTTTTTATCCCCCTCGCCTTCCTGTCGGTGGAGGAACTAACCTCGCGACTGCCTTACGGGAACTGACAACACAAATAGATTCTCAGGTCCGAAAAACGACGCTGGAAGAAAAAGGTGACTGGAAGCCAGTTGTCTACTTACTTACTGACGGCCGACCGACAGATGACATTTCAGCTGAGGTTAAGCGCTGGAACGAATTTTACGCAAAAAAAGTGAATATGATTGCTGTGGGGATCGGACCATCAGTTGATCTCAGTGTACTCAGGCAACTGACTGAAAACGTCTTATCGTTTACCGAAAATCAGGAAGGCGATTTTTCGCGGTTTATCCAGTGGATCACAGCTTCAGTCACAGCTCACAGTCGTAGTGTTGGCGAGGATTCTCAGCCGCCCCTGAAACAAACTGACTATATCGTCAAACTTGCCAAAGATGACACAGCCCGTGCATACGATGAAAACTGTGTGGTATTAACCGGGCGTTGCAGTAAAACCCGTCGACCTTATCTGATTAAGTATGAGCGTCCGCCAGCCAGGGTATCGGGCCTCGCTTTCGATCTAAACCTTAACAGCTTTAACATTGCTGGTTGTTATCCTGTGGATGAAGATTACTTCTCATGGACGGATATGTCCGTAGCCGGGGCGCAGATAAACACCAGTGAACTCCATGGCGTACCAGGGTGCCCACACTGCGGAAACAGTAGTGCTTTTGCGATGTGTACCTGCGGAAAACTTCTCTGTATTGATGGGCCTGATGATGTGAACTGCCCATGGTGTGGGAAAGGTTTGTCCTTTCAGAGCGAGGGTGGAAATTCAGATTTTAACGTTAGCAGAGGACGCGGCTAATGAGCGAGTTCATTACACCTGAACATAAAATTATTGCTCTCATTCTGGAGGCATCAGGGGAACCGACTGATGCTGATAAAGTATGCTGTCTTGGTAACATACCTGATGTTGCCCTTGCTGTGCGGCAGCTGAGAGAAACGGTCATTCAACACTGTGCAAGCGAAGCCATACCGGCGGAGAACACTCAAACAGTTTCAGAATGTCTTACCCAGCCCTTTTCTGACAAAATCCTCCCACCTCAAAACTCGGGTGAAAGCGAAGCTGATCGACCTGAGATTGAACCCGTCCATGCCGCTACTGCACTTCAGGGAAATGATAAGCAGGAAGCGCATAGTGAAATGGTGGATGATACAGCGTCAGAAGGCGTTCAGGGACTCACTGAAGAAGTTCCTGATGCAACCGGGGTCTTACAGACCGAGGCTTCCGTCACGGCGCAACCAGAAGACATGGATAAAACCAGTCCGGTTGTTTCTGACAACCTTTCAGCTGACACCGCAGTCAGTGCTTTACGGCCCGGGGAAGTACCTCAGAGAGTGGAGAATAAAACATCCCCTGCCCCCGGAAAAGTGCCGGAGGTGTTTATCATGCTGCCAAATGCACGGGCAGGTGAACCCTACGATGTTCGACTGGAAATAGCGACCGATACAGGTGTTGAGGCAGAGATCACGGAGGTTAACTTCTCTCAGGACATAGGGCTGATATTTGATATCAATGAGCGACGCCTCCAGGGGACGCCAGGGCACAGCGGAGACTTTGAACTGACTGTGAAATGGTCATGCAGCTCACATCGTGATAATGAAAAAAAGTTACTTTTTGTCGTGAACCCTGATCCGAAAAGTCTCTGGAAAGTGATTGACCCGCCTTCTGATGCACCATTCTACAAGAAGAGTATCGACCACCAGAGTGTCTGTCGGTCAGGTATTCATATTGCCGGAGCAAGCCGTCGTGGACGCTCCCATGAACATGTAGGCTCTTTTCGTGACGACGATTATTACCTCAACTTCAGTGATGTATCCGGATGGAGTGTATTACTGGTAGCTGATGGCGCGGGGAGCGCTAAATATTCCCGGGAAGGCTCCCGTATCGTTTCTGAAACTGTTGGTAACTATCTCTTCAACCAGTTCAAGACTGAAAAAGGTCTTGAGATCAAAAACAGGGTCCTTCGCTGGAACAGTGAGGATCAGCGAGCAGTATGGGAGTTTATGAACCACCACTTCCGACAGGCAGCGGTACTGGCCGTAAACAATATCAGCAGTGCCGCAATTTTGGCTGAAGATAAAGTAAAGTCATTCTCAACGACTTTACTCGCGACCGTCACTTTTCGCGACGGTGCTGATCTTTTTGCCGCGTCTTTCTGGTTAGGTGACGGTGCGATAGCTGCATATGGACCTGCTGGCAAAGTCAGAGTGCTTGGGACTCCGGATAGCGGAGAGTATGCAGGTCAGACGCGTTTTCTGGATGCCGATGCCGTCAGTGATGCCGGATTCAGTAAACGTATCAGTATCGGTAAGTGGAACGACATATCGCATCTGGTTCTGATGACGGATGGTGTTTCCGATCCCTGGTTTGAAACGGATAACGGGCTTCAGAATCCACAAAAATGGGACAGGCTGATGGCCGAGCTCTCTCCCCTACTCACAGACCCTGAACATGCCTCGGCACAACTGGTGGAGTGGCTTAACTTTTTCTCTCCGGGAAATCACGATGATCGCACAATCATTGTGCTCTGGTGAAATTAATGCGATAGCAGGTGGCTATTCATGGCAAATATAATTACATGCAAAACTAAGGATGGAAAAACCATTCAGTATGTCGATGAAGTCATCGGCTCTGGCTCAATGAAAGACGTTTATTTTTCTCCGGATAAATCATATGTCGTAGCCTTCTACCATAAACCTCAGAATGAACAGGCCCGGGAACGTATCAACATGATCACCGGGAGGTACCGGCAGAATATTTTTGAGCAGACTGGTGGAGATTACTGGAAAGGTCTCTTCTGCTGGCCCACTGATGTGGTTGAGCACGCTGATAAGGTGGGTATTGTTGTACCTGCTTACCAGCAGCATTTCTTCTTCCGATATGGTTCCAAAAACAATGATTTCCTCGGGATCAAAGGACGTGAAAAGGAAGGGAAATGGTTTGCCAGCGCGAACAATCAGAATAAATTTCTGGATCCGCGTGAACGTGGCAATACGCTTAACTATCTGAAGGTCTGCATCCTTCTAACGCGTGCAGTCAGACGAATGCATGCTGCGGGCCTGTGTCATAGTGACCTGAGTTATAAAAATGTGCTGATAGATCCGGAACTAGGCCACGCATGCATTATTGATGTTGATGGGCTGGTGGTTCCGGGAAAATTTCCTCCAGACGTGGTTGGTACACCTGATTTTATTGCCCCGGAAGTGGTGAAGACAAGCCATCTCCCCAAAGACGATCCCCGCCGCGTATTGCCGAGTATCGCTACCGACCGGCATGCACTTTCGGTACTCATTTACATGTATCTTCTTTTCCGGCACCCGTTACGGGGAGGAAAAATTCACGATATCGATGATGAGGTCAGGGATGAGGCGCTTTCCATGGGAGAGCGGGCACTTTTTATCGAACACCCGACTGACAGAAGCAATGCAGTTAAAGTTAATCAGGTCTCATCGTTTTCGCTCCCGTGGGCAGATCCTCAGAAAATCCCGTACACCATTATGGGGCCCTACCTGAAACCTCTCTTCGACCGGGCTTTTATTGATGGGTTGCATGATCCGTCGAAGCGCCCTACAGCCGATGAATGGGAGAGCGCCCTGGTAAAAACCGTCGATCTCATCCAGCCATGCCAGAACAAGGATTGTGACCAGAAATGGTACGTTTTCAATGGAAAGACGAAACCCGTTTGTCCCTATTGCGGTACACCCTACAAAGGCAAACTCCCCATCCTGAATCTGTATTCGTCGAGAAAAGCTGGAACTTTCAGGCCAGATGATCACCGGCTTATGGTGTGGAGCGGTCAGTCATTATATGCATGGCACGTCAACCGACTGATTGCTCCTAACGAACGAACCACCGATGAGCAGAAGAAAAGGGTTGGTTATTTCGTCTTCCATAATGACCAGTGGTGGCTGGTTAACGAGGGGCTTAGCGGGCTCATATCACTTCCCGATCGGAAAACGGTCGGCATTGGTGAAAAGTTGCTGCTGGAGGATAACACCCAGTTCATCCTGTCTTCAGAGGATGGCGGGCGATTGGTGGTGGTTCAGCTTTTGAATAATTAGCTATATTACTGGCCATTGATATCATAACGTCAATATGAGCCCACCATTAGGTGGGCCATAATTATCACAGTCGAAACGCAACATCTCAATACTATCCCTTTGAGCCTGGAAGATGGTTCGGCGGGACAGGTTATCCACAAACATTGAAGAAAGAGTGTCTCACATTCAGTAAGAGTAACTTTCACAAATCGCCCCACTAGGGAAACACCACAGTCAGGACAGAAGTCCGGAAACGCCTATTTTTTTCATCAGCTAATTATGTAGCCCCTTCTGTTCTACTCTTTCCCGGAATGTTCCGGTCCGGAACAGTGTCTGCCGGTAATGCGCCAGAAAAAAATGTATCCCTGTATAACCTGGAAGCCCATGTGTTTCATGGCTTTTCAGCTGAGTAATTCTCTCAATAAGCCATCTGAAATTACTGTATGACATTCTATCCTCTACAAGACATTTTAATCATTTGTGTTTGGTAATAAATTTAAAAGTTCGCCAGGTAATGTCTCGTCTTCTAGTAGCATAAAGTTCCCATCCAGAAACTCTAAGTTAATATATTCTCTGTATAGTTGAATATACTGATTAATGGTGTAACATAAGTTATTACAGATGATGCTACAGTTTTCTCCCCATAAGTCGTGCTCTTTCTGAAGGTTTTCATGCATTTCATAGGGTTCATTTTTTTTCCAGCTTTTTAAAACCATATATCCTCTTCGCCCCATTTCCATATATCTAAACTCCATGAAATGTTTTTCAAGAGCAAGAATCCATGGGTACATTGCTTCAATTGCTTCTTTAAAACCCGGAATATCATACGTTTGTTGATTACAAATGCCGACAATTTTCCTCAAATCCCTTAAAGTATCAGCTTCAATATAATTGGCAGACAAATTAGTGACAAAGAGGCCTGGCTGATCTAAAGGTAAATGCCTGACTAGGTAGTTATGTATAACCATTTCTTTCTTATATGAGGGCGTCTCGACATTCAAAAATGTTTTTAACTTTGATGCTGGTAATCTCATTGCTAAACGGAGAAGGCTCGAAGAGCTGAAAACATCTGCGTGTTCTAACTTATAATCTTCTTTAATTTTTGCAAGAGTGGTATATATCTCTTTTGGAAACCCCTGTTCTTTATCATTGATAACCGCATAAAAAACTTTAAACTCGCAAGACTCATTCCATGATTCTTTTATTTTTTCAACATCTGCTTTCATTTTTTTTATTGCAAATTTTATTGTTTCGCGATTTAATTCCTCCGGAGCGTATACTTGATAATATTCCCCTCGCTCTGGAATATAACCATCGTTACCGCCATCACCTTTTCTTCCCCAAGGTTTGACCTTCCTGAATTTTTCAGGGTAAGATAACTCCATTACGGTTTCAAATAGTCTTTGATATTCTACACCGTTGCTACGGAGTATTTCTAAACGCATACGTGCCCAAAAATCTGACATATAAAAATTTCCTCGAAAATAGCAGATCTCTAATGTTTATCTATTCCTTATCATCTTTTATTGGGAAAAACAACCTCAACGCATTAACTACCGAAAGTAAGCTTAAACGGGTGTGAAGGCCGTAACCATTTCCATCCAGATATAGCGAGACCATTGTTCACATCCCACAACTGAACGAGGCCCAATTTAGCAATCCACCACGCAGAGAAAGTAAAGGAATCTTATGGCATAGATGCACGTAAGTGGTAAGGTACTGGGCATCTACAAAACCTTATTTCTAAGCCATCGAGCCAGTCCGGTGTCCAGTATGAGTTCGGCAAGCCTGATGGGGCCAATCATAGTGACTCCTTCAGCACGAAGGTCCTCACTCAATGTCCCTCGATGCCAGACAAAGAACATTCGAGCATAGCTGTCACTGGTCTGGAACAGTGACAGATACTCAGAGAATACAGACGGGTCAGCAACAGACTTCACTTGCACAAATGCCCGTTCGCCGGTAGTGGGCAGTTCAAGCTCAATGTCTACGGTCTTCTGTGTCCTCCCAAGGCACCCGGTTCTTCTCCATCCGCTGGCGGAAAAAATCAGATCTACCAGCAATTCAAAGTCCTGCCAGGTAAGTAAACTACACAGCCTCGTAATAGCCTTAAGGTACTGAGCTTCAGCAATATCCGCGTCTTTGATTTCCGGCGATTGCTCGTCGTTAATTTTCCGCAGGGCGTAATCGGCCAAACGCACATCGCAGATGGTACCCCGGTAACTCTGTGTAGCGAGCAAAGCACCGCTAAGGACGCTGTGGGAGAGAAGGTTTCCGGCCAGACTATGGTTGTGCCATCCGTTCACAGTGGGGCGGATCCTGCTGCCATCATCCAGTTCTGTGACTTCCCCGGAAGGCTGACACCAATACAATAATCCTTGGCTGAAAGTTATGAACAGCATATCGGGGGTGGCTGTGTAAAATGTCCTTATCTGCCTGACATCACTGGTGGCAGTGGACTGGTTATATTTCCTCTCTTCTAACCAGACTTTATTGACTTCTTCCCACTTTCCCTCAAGACACATCTGATGGGGTGTTTTGTCGTAACCAAACCTAATAATGCCAGATGTCAGGCACTCACGTTCCCATTCGCCTCCCTCTCCCAGCTTGATGTATTTAACTGCAGTAGCCCGAATCTTTTCCAAAATACAATCACTCCGTTAAACGAATATCCAGACAGAATAGGAGGTTCTGTCCAGCGCCCACAAAAAAGCCACTTTCGCGGGGTGTGTCTTATTTTTTCGCGACCAGATGAACACCTTCCGCTTTATCGGCGGCCAGCTGAATAAGCCCATCATACTCTTCAATCACATGATCATGACCATGTACGGACCACTCACAGCTCTGACATTTAATCCCAAACCGCACCTCTCCGGAGTCGCAGCTCACTACTATAACCTTTGACAGACACCCACTGGGTTTCACGTTGTACTGAAGCTCGGCGTTCATATCAAACCAAACTTTATCGATACGAGTCTGTAGCTTCGCCTGAAAATCCGGGCGTGTTTCCGCCATCCTGACGGCTTCAACAGATAATACCTTATATTTGCCCTGCTGAAGTGGCACGCCAGGCCAGCGGCGTATGGCGGTGTCTGTCCAGAGACGGGAGTTCTTAAGTTGGTAGACGGTGATCCATTTTTCTGACCATTCATAAAATTTCTGGCATAGCAGCTTCTACAGCAAACTTTCGGTCACCAATTAAATCCCCTGGATTTTACCCATACCTGCTCTTCCCTGGAATGTCGTTAATATCCACGGTATCAGGTCAGAGCTGTAACGACCAGCAGCGCCAGTGGAAATAGTCCGGCCAGTACCGGCTCCTTACCCCGGATTGATGTCTACTGTATGCGATAAATTTGGGAAAAACTGGCGATGGCCATTCTTCTGATTCTGATCGCCGGCAAGCGTCCCAGGCAGCAAAAGAGCAGACGTAAGACAACATACCCTTGAGGGTCCTGACCTTCAACGTGCCCGACCCGGCCCCCGCCGCGCGGACGAAAAAAAGAGAAAAAATAAAAAAAAAGAAAAAAAGAATATGCCGAAAATGTGCACAGTCGCGACCCACGCAGAGCGTGGCGCTCCGGGGCAAAGGCTTTGCAGGGCTATAAGGCATGTTGTCTTACGTTTTGAGTGTGATGGTCCGATCCCACCAGCTTTCATGAATTGTCCCGCCGGGTGTACTGCTATAAAGTGCATACCAGCACTGCAGCCCCTGCCGGTGATGATGAATAATTCCGTCCGGCGAGTATTGAGCAAGACCCTCACTACGTATTAAAACCTGGAACTCCGGGATGACGATGCCTGAGGTGATTTACCACCGGGAGTAAAAATTCGTTTATGGCGCCAGCAGCTGGTACCTTGCAGAGTTAAGTTCTTATCGCAAAGGATGATAAAAATGAGCCATGGCAAATGTGAGCCGACAAACACGAATGCCGCCGATTACAAGCTGTACGCGCGATTCGATGCTGGTGAAACGCTTGAAAGCGTTTTAGCCTCTCCACCGACCACGAAGCACAATAAAGTAACTTCTGAAGGAAACATCAGGACAGAACACAGAATGTGGATGGCGTGGAGAAAGAAGCATCCCAGACCACTCTGATTATCAGTGTCGATTAATAAGGATAAAACATGCGAACGACAAGTATCACCCTGTGTCTGGTTTTGGCGAGTTTTGGTGTATCCGCTAAAATCCTTGCAGACCCAGACCTTACTTACCAGGCAAATAAAACGTGTGCTAAACGAGATGTACTGGAACTGAAAGTCCCTTTAGAAGCCAATAATCCCTCCTCCCCCACATGGGGTTTGGACAAGGGCATGGTGCAGGCCACAATTGACGCACTGAAAGAAAATCCAGACATCGCCCCGGCTGACTCTGTAGCCTGCCAACAGGCTGCAATAAAACAGTATCGGGCTGGGCAAAAACACTACAGTAAGCTCAGGTAGCTGCCGTGATGCCCACCAGCTGAAACCTGTGTGTGGTATAAAAAACCCCGTAGGGGTCCGCTTGGAAAACGGAAATTATCCCACGCTAAGACTATATTTTGTACAGCAGTGGAGAAGGATGAGAGACCAGCAGTTCATTAACAGGGACTCCTTTTTGCTTAAGCGGCTCAATGGTTCTTTCTATATAAACCGTATTCCAGAGTGTTATCGCCGCCGTATGTAGTGTCAGCGCCGGTGGCGTGGTAACGCTGATCCTCCCACCCCCAGATCCCTGATTTCATTCAGCCGGTGCATGAAGGAAGCTAGCCCAAGGGCCTCACCCTTATTCAGCCCCGCCTGTATGCATCGGCCTAAGCCTTTATCGCAAAATCAGTCCAGCATAAACAGCGTCCGATCTCTGCAGAAAATCGCCCTCTGCGCTACGAGTTTGAACGCATTTACTCTGTTTATAGGTAACATTCGCTCCACGATATAATGATATCGGCAACGTATTCAGCATCCTGAGCATGAGTCAGAAGGTGATCCGCCTTACCCAACGAAATGAAACTCTTGGGATGCTTTGCTGCTTTGAATATTTTTTCGGCCTGCTCAATTAACACAGTATCATCTTCAGTCGCATGAAAAATAAGCAGAGGCTTGTTCATGGCGAACACCTTATGAGCGATTTTGTGTTCCTGAATATTGTCCAGCATCTGTTTCTTTAAGGTAAATACCCGCCCGGCCAGCTCAACGGGATAGGCTCCATGCTGGTTAATGTTTTCAACATCATCCTTAAAAAGACGTTTTACATGTGTCAGTTCTCCGGGTGATCCTATGGTGACAACGGCCTTTGCCTCAGGAACTTCGCCGGCAATAGACAGAATGGCCGATCCCCCCAGGCTATGGCCGATGAGCAAAGAAGGCGCTTCGTACTGTCGGCGGAGATAATCTACCGCGCAAAGCAGGTCCGAAATATTGGATGAGAAGTTGGTGTTGGAAAAATCCCCTTCGCTGTTTCCCAGACCAGTAAAATCAAACCGGAGAACGGCGATAGCATTCTCTGTCAGTTTCCGCGCAATACGCGCCGCGCCTTTGAGGTCTTTGCCACACGTAAAACAATGAGCTAACAGCGCAAACGCTTTAGGATTTTCAGGAAGTTCAAGCAATCCGGCCAGTTCTTCACCAGCCGCATTTTTGAACGTAAATTTTAGTTTTTTCATAGGATATTCCAGGTCTTAAACTGATTTCATATGTTTGATCGCAGGGAAAAATAATCTTCTGCTCTGCATCTGGCATTACGCGTTTTCCTTCCTCTACTGGGGATGTGAAACAGAATTCATTCCGAATGCCTGTCCTCACCTTCCAGTTTGAAAGCTGATTATTGCTTCCTGTTCGGTGATCACTTACGCTATGCTACCAACTAGATGGTAGTTTACAAGAATTTTATGAGGTCTCACTGAATGGCCAATTGCGCGCTCATTCTTAAAATATCCCTGGCAATGCTGGCGTTTGCTGCAAACTCTATTCTGTGCCGTCTGGCCCTGCAGGGAGGCCACATTGATCCCCTTTCATTCAGCAGCCTCAGGCTGGCCAGTGGTGCACTCGTCCTGTCACCTTTCTTGTTTTATCACGCAAAAACTACATTATCGCTGTGGCGTCCGCTGAGCGGATTTTACCTCATGGTGTACGCAGTGCTCTTCTCTGTCGCCTATATCCATCTCGATACCGGGGCAGGTGCGCTGTTACTTTTTGGTGCCGTACAGTTTGCGATGGTGATCCACGGATTATTTAAAGGGGAATCACTCTCCGTTATGCGGGCTTGCGGTTTAGTTATTGCTCTGGCAGGAATTGCTGCCCTGCTGTTACCCGGGGCGAAGGCACCGCCGCTTTACAGTGCACTTATGATGATCGTTGCCGGATTAGCCTGGGCCGCCTATTCCGTCAGGGGGAGGGCGGGCCAGGCGGCCGGGGCTTCAACGGCGGCAAATTTTGTACTCGCCACGCCGATGGCTCTCGCTCTTTCGTTGCTGTTTATGAAGCAGGGTCACTATGATGCTGCGGGCATTGCTTTGTCATTGCTGTCCGGTGCCGCCGCCTCAGCCGGTGCATATGTATTGTGGTATACCCTTTTACCCTCTCTCGGCTCTATCACCGCCAGTACCCTTCAGCTCAGCGTTCCCTGTCTGGCAATGCTAGGGGGTGTGGTATTCCTGGATGAATCACTGACGGTCAGAACGATATTTTCTGCCCTGGCGGTGCTGACTGGCATTGTGATGGTGACACGCGAGAAATCCCCCCGTCAGTCGATGACAAAGGCGAGAGAACCTTAATAACGCAATTAATTCATGCAGTTGTGATGATTCTCTTATGTTAATCACACGAGCCAGTTTTCCCGCTCCGGCATCAGACTGACAGTAATACTGAGGTCGACGTTTCTGACTACACCTAAGGCAGGTTTATGAAATGAAATATGATTTTGATGAGTACGTAAGCAGAGAGAAAACAGACAGTCTCACCGTGGACGGCTGGCGGGAATACCTGTTTTCGGGACAGTCCGAATTTGCAATGCGGTATCCGGCAGAAGGGCTAATCAACCTCTGGGTTGCTGACATGGCTTTTGCCACACCAGAGCCGATTCTTCAGGCCATCAGAGACCGTCTGGATAGAAAAATACTCGGCTACACTAAAATCTACGACGAAGAATACTATGAGATCTTTGGCAGCTGGTGTGAGCGACAATATGGTCACCGTTTCAAAACGGAAGACATTGTGCTGTCTCCGGGCATTATTCCCGCGCTGAACCGTCTCGTCCCGCTTCTGACCGACATGGATGACAGTATTCTTATTATGACGCCTTCATATGGCCCGTTTAAAAAGGCGGGTGAATACAGTCAGCGTCGCGTGGTGTACTCGGCGTTAAAAAAATCAGCAGGCGGCTGGGAACCTGACTGGGAAGACTTTGCACGCAAAGCCAGTCAGGCCGATTTACGTGTGAAAATCCTTTTCCTGTGTAATCCGCATAACCCGACCGGACGAGTCTGGCGGCCTGATGAACTTAAGCGGATTATTGAAATTTGCCTGGCCAATGACATCTGGGTGATATCTGACGAAATTCACTGCGACCTGTCCCGAAGCGGTATCGGTCATACACCGGCCGCCTCTCTTTTCCCTGATTCTACACGCATTATTACCTGCATGTCCTCGAGTAAAACATTCAATCTGGCCGGGAATTTGTTGGCAAATATTATTATTCCGGATCCCGGTGTCAGAAGCGAGTGGCGTCTCAGACACGACGAGTTCATCTCTCCACTGAGCCTGGCAGCAAACAAAGCGGCGTGGAGTGAATGTGATGACTGGCTTGTCCATCTGAGGGAATATATTGACGGCAATTTCCAGTACCTGCACGACTATCTCAAAAGCTATTTACCCGAAACCAGGTTCTCGATCCCCGAAGGGACATATCTGGCCTGGATAGATATTAGCCGCTACCTGCCCGACACCGCAGGTGAGGATTTATCGCTGTATTTTGCCCGGGAGTCAGGGGTCCTTCTTGAAGGGGGCTTGCTGTTTGTCGACAATGGGGACGGATATATCCGGTTAAATCTGGCCTGCCCACGGAGTATGCTGACAGCAGGGATGAAAAGAATTTCATAGGTACTGCGGATACCGGCTCCTCATCGTGTATAACCCCTTTCTCTCTGGCCGTTTTGTCCTGTCAGGATGTCGTCAGAACCCGGCATAACACCCTGTGCCGGGAACACAAAAGGCACGGATGAACAGGTCGTGAATATTCTTAGTGAAGCCTGCTGATGACATGTCTGGCGACAAAAAAATGCCGCCCTTAAGGGGCGGCTTATGCCAGCGTCACGGGGTTATCGTCTGACCGCCATGATGCCCGCATCGACATCCCAGATAGCGCCCGTCACCCATGAGGTTTTGTCAGACAACAGGAAGAGAATAGTGTTTGCCACATCTTCGGCAGTTCCGACGCGTCCCAGCGGGTGGAAATCGTTCAGCGACTTCATAGCATCTGCGATATCCGCTTTGTCCATGAAGCCTTCGTATATCGGCGTATGAACAATCCCGGGAGACACCGCGTTGACACGAATACCCGCGCTGGCCAGCTCAATCGCCAGATTACGCGTCAGGGCATGCAGACCCGCTTTTGCCATTGAATAGGCCGAGGCCGGCGAGTCACCCAGTGCAGCCTGAGCACCAATCGAACCGACGTTGACGATAGACCCTTCGAGCTTCGCGGCGAGCATGTTCTTCACGACATCCTGTGTAATAAAGAACGTGGCTCGGTTCAGCGAAAGATACATGTCATAATCGGCAAAGCTGTGCTCGGTAAATCCTTTGGGCATGAAGATACCGGCGGCATTCACCATCAGGCTGATATCGCGATGGTGAGCATTAATTTCCTGACGGATAGTTTCCATACCTTCTTCGGTCATCAGGTTCGCCGCGATGACCGCAACCGGTCCCAGAGGGCTCAGTTCTTTTTGCACCGCTTCGGCTTTGTCTTTTTTATTCCCGGTCAGCACGACACTGCCGCCCGCTTCCAGTACCATGCGTGCCACGGCCAGGCCCATGCCGCTGGTACCGCCGACGACGAGCAGTTTTTTACCTTTGAAAAAAGTGTTCATTTTCTGACTCCATTACTGGTGGGTAAGACGTTGCCGGCAGCGTGAAACTGCCGGCGGTTGACGGATTAAATACTGCAGCCATCCGTTCCGCAGGTCTGACCCGCAGTGGCTGAAAATTCGGTTTGCTGTTCATCCCAGACCTGACGCAGGGCATTCAAAAAGTTATCTGCTGCCTGAGCCCCGCTGATGGCATATTTTTCGTTCATCACAAAAACCGGAACGCCGCTGAGGCCAATAGACTGTGCGTGGGCTTCATCGTCGGAAACGGTGGCGCGAAAATCGTCATTTTCCAGGGCGGCTTCAGCGTCAGCTTTCGGCATACCGGCTTCTACGGCCATGGCAACGAGCTGCTGACGGTCAAAGAGAGAGCGACCTTCGGTGATACTGCCATGATAAAAACGTTCTTCCACCGCGTCCGCAATTCCGGCCTTACGCGCGGCAACCAGCAGGGTGTGTGCATCTTCTGTATCACCAAACATCATGCCGTCGAAGTTGTAGATCAGACCTTCAGATTTACCGGCGGTGCCCACCTGATTCATCATCAGCTCCGCTGAATGCTGACTGCCCAGCTTTTTAACGATGGCATCCTTAAAAGGCATCGCGGGAGTACCACCGGCCAGACGGTAGCTGTGATGGCGGATCACCACCTGGTCGCGAAATTCAAAGCGATTCAGACCCTGTTCAAATCTTTTTTTAGCAATCCAGCACCACGGGCAGACCAAATCTGACCAGATATCGATGGTAAGGGTGGGTTTCAGCGTTTGCATAATGATTCCTCAAAGACGTTGGGCGGTCGGATCTCACTTATCAGAGAACCGCGACCGTATGGGATTTATTGCGCCTGCCAGACCGGGTAATCGGTATAGCCTTTTTCCGGGGAACCACTGACGCCGTAGTAGGTGGCGCGGTCACTTTCTGCCAGTGGCCAGCCGTTTTGCATTCTTTCAACCAGATCCGGGTTAGCGATGTAGGGCACACCAAATGCCACCAGATCCAGCTCATCATCTTCCAGAGCCTGCTCTGCGATATCACGGGTAAAACCGCCGGCAGCGATGATGGTGCCTTTAAACGTGTTGCGAAAACGGCGGCGGAAGCCTTCCGGAAGTGGCGCTTTGGTGTACACCGGCTGATAGTAAAGGTGTACGTAGGCCAGTTCCCGCTGACCGAGCGCGTCGGTGATGGCTGACCAGGTTTGCTCTTCACCTTCATACGGCGCGAGGTCATAAATGCGGCCGAACGGTGACAGGCGCACGGCAACGTGGCTGTTACCCACGGCTTCCGCCACGGCGTCAATGGTCTCCAGCAGGAAACGCTGACGATTTTCCACCGAGCCGCCGTATTCGTCGGTGCGGGTGTTCAGTTCGCTACTGAGGAACTGGTCAAAGATGAATCCGTTTGCCGCCATGATTTCCACGCCGTCAAAGCCGGCTTCCATCGCCAGGCGTGCGGAGTGCACGAAGTCTGCAGTGATGCGTTTAACTTCATGCGTTTCCAGCGCGCGTGGCTGGCTTGGTACAACCGGGCCCGGTTCTCCGGATTCGGTCAGCGCAAAAACGGTGGTATTGACCGCCTGAACGGTGCCCGCTGAAACCGGCGCTATGTGGCCTGGCTGAAGAGAGACGTGAGACATACGGCCGACGTGCCAGAGCTGCGCGAAAATACAGCCACCTTTGGCGTGAACCGCTTGTGTCACCTTACGCCAGCCCTGGACGTGTTCGTCGTTGTAGATACCAGGGGTATAAAGGTAACCCCGGCCTTCTTCTGAAACCGGCATCCCTTCGGTGATGAGCAGGCCAGCAGAAGCACGCTGTGCATAGTACAAAGCCACGACCTCATCCGGCACGTCATTCATGGTGCGGGTGCGGGTCATCGGTGCCATGACTACACGGTTTTTTAACGCCAGGCCAGACAGATTATAGGGGGTGAAAAGCTTACTCATCGTATACCTCACAAAAAACAAAAAGGAGTATCCCGGCAGGGATTTGCACAGCCCGGCAGTATCATCGACTGGACGTCGCGCACTGGAGTTGCATAAACATCTGATGGGTGGCAATATACCAACCATCTAGTAGGTAGGTCAATGGGTGTGTCGTATTTTTTTGTCATAACGCAGCCATTTCTGAATTGTCACTCATTTTGCGAGGTCATCACCATGCGTACATTAACAGCTTATAACGAAGATAATTTCCGCCAGATAGAGCAGTACAAAGGAATATCGGTGGTACGTTTCTCTGCACCCTGGTGTCCGCCCTGTCAGGCCAGCGAAGAAATGTTCAGTCAGTTTGCAGACCGGCTCGATAGAGATATTCAGGTGGGGAAAGTCAATGTAGATCAGGCGCCGGTGCTGACAACCAAATACGAGATCTGGGGGCTGCCGTCTGTGCTGATATTTCATGAAGGGCAATTAGTTAAACGCATACCGGGTGTGAAACCTGCATCGGTATATGCTCAGGCTATTGCGGACATTAAAAAAGGGCAGTAATGCCCTTTTAACGTGGAATTTATTAATGCTTAACCGCGTGCCTGACCGACGGCATCCAGAGTGCGGGCTGAATAAATGACCGCCGCGCCAGCGTTGAGGTTAATCGCCACGCCCAGCGCTTCAGCAATTTCAGCGTCGGTTGCACCGGCTTTCACAGCGGCGTCGGCGTGAAAAGCAATACAGCCGTCGCAGCGGGTTGTGACTGCGCACGCCAGGGCAATGAGTTCACGCACTTTTGCGCCCAAAAGGTCAGTTTTGTTACCTGCGTTGCCCAGGGCAACCACGCCTTTCATGGTCTCGGGGGTCAGTTTGCCCAACTCGCCTAAACGTTGCATTAACTCTGAGCGATAGTTGTTCCAGTCCAGCATAGTGTCATTCTCCTGAATGAGGGGTATTAAGAAGCAGTTTTATATACTTAAGGCTGTTGGCGAAGACTTCGGGTCTGGCCGTTGCATGCGCCACTACGCTTGAGCCTTCACAGACATTAATGATCATCAAAGCAATATCTGATGGTTCGGCATGGGATGAAAACTCACCTGACTCCATGCCCGCCCTGACGACTTTTGTGAGCCACTCGATTTGCATATCGAAATAAAGTGATGTCTGTACAGTAATTGCCTGAGGCAGATTGGCGGTCTCTGCTGACAACGCACAACACAGTGGCAGTAGCGAAGCTTTATGGCTTTGCGCGAAGATATCGATGTAAGCCGCAATTCTTCTCTCCGCGCTTTTCTCAGTCGCCTCTATCTGCTCAAATACGCGTTGTGTATCAGAGAACGCCTGTATTACCACCTGCTCACCCAGAATATCTTTGGTCGGGAAATGGTGATGAATACTGGCCTTGGTGATACCCACTATTTTTGATAAATCAGCATAGCTGAATGCTGAATACCCTTTTTCGCGCATCAGGTGTTCTGCTTCGCTGAGCAGCCGTTCCCGTGTCATGGTTGTCATAATTACTCCATATAATCTACTAGTTGATAGATTATATTGTTGCTATTTTTCCGTAGCAAGTTGTATCACTGACTCAGTATCGTGCAGAGCTGAACGTCACTGCCATCCTGCATTCTGAATGGCAGCATTACATCTCTGACATCACGCCAGGCGTGTAATCATTTCAACCGGATTAGCCAGAGTATCGTGGATTGGCGAATTCTTTTGCATTTCGCTGACCAGCGCTTCTAACTCCTCGCGACTGGCGGTCTTGCTCGTAAGGTGAACATCGACGCGAATAGATTTCGCACCTTTACGCACGTTGCTGTCCAGCCCAAGGAAGCCGTTGAGGTTGATATCGAAATTAAGATCCAGCTCGATACCGTCCAGGTCGATCCCTTTTTCAGCAGCCATCATGGTAAGGGTGGCGGTATAACAGCCAGCCAGCGCCT
The DNA here is from genome assembly GCF_051858335.1 of Klebsiella sp. K47. Classification (NCBI taxonomy): domain Bacteria; kingdom Pseudomonadati; phylum Pseudomonadota; class Gammaproteobacteria; order Enterobacterales; family Enterobacteriaceae; genus Klebsiella; species Klebsiella sp. K47. The sequence goes on along the minus strand of NZ_JBPYUI010000034.1, from coordinate 2,742 downwards.
GCATGATGTATTCAGTCGGGCTCATGCCGGTATCGGTGCCGAGTAAACCTGCGGGTTCATCACCGATATTAGAAAATTTCCCCACACGGCTGGTATCGATAACGCCGTTCTGGATTGTGGCGCCGGTCTCTGTGCGAACGGTTAATCCGCCGCTGGAACGGGCTTTCATCTGGAAAGTCAGGTTACCCAGGCCAGGCTGGCTGCGAACTGCTTCACGGGTATTGTGGATCGCAGCTGCGTCTGCAGAAGGTTTAACGGTAGTAGACATAATGGCTCCTGTAATTTCTTGATAAAAGGTATAGCTGGTGCAATCAATACCAACCATCTAGTTGGTAGATTAATGTCGCGAACCTCTTTTGTCTACTCTTTTATAAAAAATAGGGGGAAAAGAACCCAGCAGGCTGTTTTATTTCATAATAACCATTTGATTTTTTTTATAATCTTCCCAGCCGCTCACTCTTGCAGCAATCCAGCCTTTACCCGAAGGATAGTCTGGCGGGTGGTATTAAATTCCCGGGCAATAGCACTGATACTGATGCCAGCATTTAGGCGCTCTGTCACTGTTTGCTTTTGTTCCTCGCTCAGGATGGGGGGGCGACCGAAGCGTTTTCCAGCCGCTTTTGCCCTCGCAATACCTGAATACGTTGCCGATATCATTATATCGTGGAGCGAATGTTACCTATAAACAGAGTAAATGCGTTCAAACTCGTAGCGCAGAGGGCGATTTTCTGCAGAGATCGGACGCTGTTTATGCTGGACTGATTTTGCGATAAAGGCTTAGGCCGATGCATACAGGCGGGGCTGAATAAGGGTGAGGCCCTTGGGCTAGCTTCCTTCATGCACCGGCTGAATGAAATCAGGGATCTGGGGGTGGGAGGATCAGCGTTACCACGCCACCGGCGCTGACACTACATACGGCGGCGATAACACTCTGGAATACGGTATATATAGAAAGAGCTATTGAGTCACTAAAACGAAAGGGTATCCCGATAAATGAGCAACTGGTCTCTCATCTTTCTCCCCTGGGCTGGGAACATATCAATCTGCGTGGAGATTACGTCTGGCGTAATAATCTTAAGCTGGGATCCGGAAAATACCGCTCATTACGTACAGTCGATACCGCTTTGTACAAAAAACAGTCTTAGCGTGGGATAATTTCCGTTTTCCAAGCGGACCCCCCGTAGCGCTGGTGCAAAACAGACCAGCGCATTCCAGTTCTCAATCCCGTTCTGTGCTGTAGGCCCCTGTCGCATTCAGACCTGAATTACCGAGCAAGGAAACATGTCAGTAAGCCATCTGGATACAAAAACTGGTGGTATAGCCACTTTAGCGTAATGCTAATGTATGCGTACATTAGCTTTAAATTTATGTTATTTACCCTTCTCCCTTCCTGGATGCCTTAACCTGGGTCTGATAGTTGCGCTTTACCCGCTCAATTTCCGCCAGAGTTGCCGCCCAGTGCAGCCCTGCGGCGTGACGATATCTGGTTGCCATTTTTTCAACGGCCTCCGGAGTGCTGTCATCGCTGCGGTGCTGCCGTCCCTTCACCCCGAAAATTTCCACTATAAGCCACTGGCTACCGGTTCTGCCGAACAAGGCCTGACACAGCCGCCTCACGGCAAGCGGGGTCAGATCCGGGTCGGGATCATACGCGATGGTGGCAAAAATAAAACGCAGCATCTCAGAGGTTTTGTAGCGTTTTACCGCTGCCGCCAGCCGGGCAGCTCTTTGCGGCGCTTCCCAGCGGTCGTCGCTGTAACCTGCCACTTCAGAGAGATAGTCCTTCTCGAGTTGTTTAGCCGTGTAGCAACGTCCCCCCAAAAACATCCGCATAGCTTCTTTCGTTTCAGCTCTCACGAATCTTGTCCTCAGCCAAAGCTAATGTACGCATACATTAGCATTAAGTATCAGGTTAAACAAAAATCAGGAAACCGATCTGATTCAGTGCAGGTGGCTGTCTCTTTTGAATTATAGCTTTTGCGTTCTGGTATACAGGTTACCCCTCCCCCCTCTTTTCCCGCTGGTCTACTGTAGTCGACACAAAAGACAGGAACCTCGGTATGTCCTGATAATTTTGTTTGAGTTTTAATCACGAAGCAGAGGGTATCGCATATAGTAGACACAACGCAGCCAGAATAACGCTCGATGCAAAATTTAGATCGTTGTCGCCTACAGTAGACATTCCTGGTTTCGACGCTGGTGCTTCCAATACTGACCAGTCCCGGGCCATGGCATAGCATCCAATAGAAATAGTGATTTCCTCCACCAGCTTTCCTTAAAAAGCTTACATTTACGGATAACCTCACCACAGCCGCACATACCAGCCAATGGCCAGTATGATAGTTGTAGCATGCAGTAGACCTTTACCCTCGAGGCTTCCCTGGTTGTCGCACACAGTAGACACATTATGTCAGCCACCAGTACGACCGGTATTATCCGGCCCCTGAACAAAAACTCGAATACAGTAGACCTTCGCCAAATATGTTGGGGTCGCACACAGTAGACATTAAACGTGGGTTTACAACATATCTGGCGCTTCCCGGCTACCAGGCAGAGCGTCGGATACAGTAGACCGTTACCATCTCTGCCAGGTCTCACTGGTTGTCGCATACAGTAGACAGTAAATTCTTTCCACCACGGAAAACCGGCACTGATCCGCGATTTAATCGGGCATCAAATACAGTAACCCATTGCCTTCAGCACCTACCCGGTGTGTGGGTTGTCGCATCCAGTAGACACCCG
>NZ_JBPYUI010000033.1:0-43989 GCF_051858335.1 Klebsiella sp. K47 | reverse complement strand
TTATCGCCCGATCATCCCGCCGGCTCTGCCAGTGGTAAACGGTTCTGCTCTGCATGAGCAGTCCGCATCCCCGTCGGACACTGATACGGTAAGCCTCCCGCAGAAAATGCACCGCCTGACGCTTCTGAGCCGGCCTCAGAACTTTTTTGATAACTTCCTGCAGTATCTCCTTGTCCAGACTTAAATCGGCCACCAGACGTTTCAGACGCTGATTCTCTTCCTTAAGCTGGCGCAGGCGGCGCAGTTTTGTCACGCCCATGCCGCCAAACTTTTTCTTCCAGTTGTAAAATGTGGCTTCAGAAATGCCCATCTTTCTGCAGACTTCCTCCACCCAAGTGCCGGTTTCGGCCTGTTTCAGCGCATCATTCAGTTCGTCATAGCGCCAGGGATCGCAATGTGCAACAGAAAAGAGGTACTCTTCTGCTGCACGACTCATTGCTTCAGCCTGCTCGCGTTGATCGCTTTTATCCTGCTCATAAAGCGCAATCCAGACGGCCAGCGCAGATGGTTTCCGTGCAGGCACATCAACAGCATAAGGGTTTACTGGCTGCTTTCTGGTATTCCAGCTCCATGCCAGGGATGTGGAGTCAGGCATAACGCACCCGACGGGGCTTTTTTTCCCACCGCGTGGACAAGTATTCCCCAGACAGATGTGATAAATTTAAAAATATCACTGTTTATTTGACGCTGATGTCCGTTTGCAGCCCAATATGCTGGGGTGACGTTTGGCGTGCTGGAGCTGTATTATTCATGTCAGATTTTATTCTTGCCCGGGTGTCGCAAACCCTCGCTGCGGAACAGTCCCTGGAAACCCTGGTGCGCCAGCTGCTGGAGATGCTGGAGGCGGTGACGCGAATGGAGTCCACCTACCTCACCCGCATTGATACCAACGCCCAGCGGCAGCAGATCATGTTCGCCCACAACAGCAGCGAAATGCAGATCCCGGAAGGATTTTCCGTCCCCTGGGATGAATCCCTGTGCAAACGCGCCCTTGAGGATCAGTGTACGTTTAGCAATGACGTTGCCAACCGCTGGCACTCCTGCATCGCCGCCCAGGAGCTGGGAATCGCTACTTTTTTAAGCATTCCCGTCCGCCTGGCCGACGGCTCTCTGTTCGGCACCCTCTGCGCCACCAGCCGGCAACAACAGCCTTATAACCTCGAAGGCGAACAGGTCATGGGCCTGTTTGCGAAGCTCATTTCCCACTACGTGGAAAAAGACACCCTGGTGCAACAGCTGCAGGCGGCAAACGTCGCGCTGGAGCTGCACTCGTCTACCGATGAGCTCACCCAGCTTCCCAATCGCCGCGCGCTGTTTAAGCAGCTGGCGTTACGCTTTGCCTCCGCCCGCGCCCAGCAGCAGCAGGTCTCGCTTATTTTTATCGATCTCGATGGTTTCAAAGCCATTAACGATCGGTTCGGCCATCCGTGCGGCGACAGCTTTCTGGTGCAGGTCGGCAAACGACTCACCGCTGTCGCGCGCCGGGAAGATATCGTTGGCCGCCTTGGCGGCGATGAGTTTTTGATCGTCGGTAGCGCCCAGCAGCCTGCCGCACAGCAGGCGTATGTCACGTCTCTGCGTCAGGCTCTGTGCGGCGTCTACTTCCTCGGCGAACAGCGTATCGACTATGAGGGCGCTAGCTTCGGGGTGGTCACCTGCGATCCGCAGAGCATCGATGTTGAAGCGGCCTTACGCGCTGCCGATGAGGCGATGTACCAGGATAAGAAGTCCCGCCGCCAGGAGAATTTCATTCATATTGACTAAAGTACCGCGATATCCAGTATCATGCAGGGCATCATTCGTGGGTACAGGGACACAATCATGAAATTGGGTATTCTTTTCCCGGTGGCGATCTTTATCATCGCCGTCGTCTTTCTCGGCTGGTTTTTTGTCGGCGGCTATGCGGCGCCGGGTGGGGCATAATGAAAAAAAGCACCATTATCATGCTGGTCGTCGCCATCGTGGCGGTGGCCGGCACCCAGTTTGGCTGGTGGTGATCGCCGCGGCGATATTGCGGATTTATCCTATCCCATCAATAAGTTAACCCTTTACACTCACGTTATCCGCCGCGGCATTCTCGGCCCCGGGGAATAAGAATAGCGGGAGAAGTAAGGATGAAAAAACCGATCGTGTTACCGTTGATTATTGCGCTGTGCACGCTGTTATCGGGATGCATTATTGACGATGGATATCATCCCCATCGCCACCACCACCATCATCACTATCATGACGACGACTAATGCTTCACGCTGTTGATAAGCCGATAAGACAGGGCGAACCGCGGTTCGCCCGTTGACGCTTAATCCTGACGATCGGCGCCGAGGAAAATAAAGCCGAGGGGGATAGCGAAGAGCGCGGTAAAGACAATGCTGTAAACCGTCACCATCGCCCCCTGCAGGAAGAACATGGACGTCGTCCACTCTGAGTACGGCATATTGTACTCGCTCACCACGCCCCCGAAGGTCGCCCGCCCCACTACCGCCAGCGCGATAGCAAACACCACCGCGAGCGACAGACAGTATTTTTTGCAGTTTTTATTGCTGAGGAGTTTTTGCAGAATCATCGGGGCTTCCTTTTTGCTGAGCGATAAACGGCTGTATATGTAACACCAATGCAATAAAAAATGAAGGGTTTTTGTTACAGGGCAGAATAAGAGACGGCGGGCCGGTCAGCGGGTAACCGGCCCGTGGGGATCAGGACTGCAGGGTAGCCAGGCGCGCGGCGAACCCGACGAAAACCAGACCAATCAGGCTGTTGCCAAGTTTAGCCAGCTTCTTGCGGGTTTTGACGTAGCGGGTGACAAACGAGCCGGAGAGGATCAAAAAGCTCATATAGCAGAAGCTAATCACCTCGAGGGTCAGCGCCAGGATAAAGAACGCCACGCCGGGGGTTTTGGCGTTGACATCGATAAACTGCACGAAAAACGACACATAGAACAGAATCGCTTTCGGATTGGTCAGGCTCAGGGTCAGGGAGCGCTTGAGGATCGCGCTCGCCGGCTCCGCGCTGGCGTCGGACTGGCCGTCGCGCTGGGTCAGCACCGCATAGAGCATTTTGCCCCCGAGCCACAGCAGGTAAATTGCCCCGAGGTAGCGCACGACGTTAAACAACACCGGCGTGGTTTTAATCAGCGTCGCCACCCCGGCGAAGGCCAGAAACATCAGCACTGCGTCGCCAATAAAGACGCCCGCCGCCGCCAGATAGCCTTTCTTCACCCCGTGGGCAATGCCCGTTTTCAGCACGAAAAACGTATTAGGGCCAGGAACGAGGATGATAAACACCGCCCCGACCAGATAGGTTAAATAATTCAGAACACCAAACTCAGCGAACACTCTGCACTCCTTCGCGCACGACTAAAACATGATCCGGCTCACGTTACCCCAACTGTCGGGATTTTGAAAGCGCAGCCTGTGCGGGAAGGTTAATAGACGGAAGGTTCGCCCAGCGGTCGGGTTTTAAAACGACGGTGTACCCACAGATACTGCTCGGGAGCGCGCAGGATCTCGCGCTCAATAACCTTGTTGATATAGCCGGCGGCGATCTGCTTATCCTCACCCGGATAGTCATTCATCACCTCGCTGATATGCAGGCTATAGCCCCGGCGATCCAGCTTACGTACCATGCTGATGCTCAACATTTTCGCGCCCGATAAGCGGGACAGGACATAGGTGCCGTTGGTGGTCGCCGCCTGCGGGACGGAGAAAAAAGGTGCAAAGACGCTGCCCTTGGGACCGTAATCCTGATCGGGCGCGAACCACACCGCTTCACCGGATTTCAAGGCATGCACCAGACCGGTCAGGTTGTTACGATCGATCATCGCTTTGTTCGAACGCAGGCGACCGCGGGTTTGCACCCACTCCATCAGCGGGCTGTTGTGCGGCCGGTAGGTGGCCATCATTGGCCGACACAGCCCCATCGCGCGGCCGCCCAGCTCCAGCGACATAAAGTGCACGCCGACGACCATTACCCCTTTCCCACCGCTAAGCGCGTGATTAAGGTTGGCGAACCCCTCGACATCAAACCATTTTTTGACCCGCTCGTCGCTCCAGAACCAGGCCATGCCGGTTTCGATAAGCCCCATTCCCAGCGACATAAAGTTTTGATCGATCAGCGTCTCGCGCGCCGCTGGCGACATGTCCGGGAAGCAGAGTTCGATATTACGCCGGGCGATATGTTCGCGGCGTTTAAGAAAGCGACGGGAAAGGCGACCAGCGCTGGTGCCGATAAAATGCAGCAGCGGATAAGGCAGTTGCACGATTAACCAGAGGATGCCGAGCCCGAACCAGGTCAGCCAGTTACGCGGGTGTAAAAGTTGTTTATTAAATACGCAGGCCATGATTTTTCCTGTAAACATTAATTATGTGGTAACGCTTAAGGAAAACAGAATCCATTTATCATCATTAGGCGGTACGTACAGCAAGTTTGACAATACTAATCCGCTGAAATTCCCTCCGGCAAGTAAAAAACAGCAAGCTGACAAAAAAACATAATTGCGGCACATATGTTACTAAATGTAAACTTAAATCTTGAACCACGCTTAATATATTCATCATGCATATCATTTTCACGCTAATCATCAGCGTTACTAACGAAAACAACCGAAAGCTGCCGCAGTGTGGCCCTGGCCGCCGGTGGCAGGCGTCCGCTGAGCCGCGCGATCGGCGGCCTGACCACGTTGGGATGCATCGTAGTCTGGCAAAGCGAGTATTAAACGCGTCCCACTGCGAAATGCATCTTTTTTAATCCTTCAGCATAAGAAAGATTAAAACGACTTTAAGACAACAATTAAGAATAGACTTATTTAAACCTGCTTTTAAAATAAGCGCGGTGCATTGAAATACTGTGCCCTCCGGACAATAAAAAATATTTCTTTACGCCTCGTGGGAAACACAGGTGGAGTGAATGATGGGCAATCATCCGCCATCGATTTGCATGGAAGCCAGGTCATTGAGAAGAACGCACGGCGAGGGTGTGAACACCGCCCTCGCCGCAGAGGATCAGTAGGTATGGAAATATTGCTGAATCAGCTGCGGATCTTTAGTCTGCGTCAGCGCGGTCATCAGCAGTATACGCGCTTTTGCCGGGTTGAGGGAGTCGGCCACCAGCCCGGGCTGGCTGTCATCCGGCGGTACGACGCCGCTGCCGGTACGGGAGGCTCGCACCACCACGATGCCCGCCTGCTGCGCTTTTTTGATACCGGCGGCACTACGTACCGACACCGACCCCGCCCCGGTTCCGGCGTAGATAATACCGTCGGCATGATGGGCGATCGCCGCATCGTACATATACTCCGGATCGTCCTGGTAACCATAAATAATCACCACCTTCGGCAGAACCTTCAGCTGACGCACATCGAACACCGAGCGCAGCGTGTGAATTTTATCCACCCGCGTCTCGAACTGGGGTTTTCCGCCCACCACGACACCAAGATAGCCCTCCTCGGGCGCCCGGAAGGTATCCAGCGAAGTGGCATTAGTTTTGGTGACAAAGCGCGCCGCGCCGATGCGGTCGTTAAGCACCACCATTACCCCGCGTCCCCGGGCATCAGGATCGGCGGCGACCGTGACCGCTTCCAGCAGATTCATCGGCCCGTCGGCGCTGATCGCCGTCGCCGGGCGCATCGCCGCGGTAAAGACCACCGGCTTGTTGCTTTTCACCGTCAGATTGAGGAAATACGGGGTTTCATCCAGCGTGTCCGTGCCATGGGTGATCACCACGCCATCGACATCGTCCCGAGCCAATAGCGCATTCACCCGCTTCGAGAGCTGGAGAATAATATCGCTGGTCATATTCTCACTGCCAATATTGGCCACCTGCTCGCCCTCGACGTGAGCGATTTTACTCATTTCCGGCACGGCGTTAATCAGCGTCTGCACCCCAATCGCCCCGGCTTTATAGCCGGTTGTTTGGGTATTGCTGGCCGCCGAACCAGCAATCGTTCCGCCGGTGGCTAAAATAACAATATGCGGAAGACGCGTCTCGCTAAACGCCAGGCTGCTCATCGTCAATAACGCAATGGCAAGTAATGCTCTAAAATTCATACAGGTCACTCCCTTCATAGACATTAATCAAACTTACGCTTGCTTAATGCAAAGGGCTTGCCAGAATTCATTTCTTTTCTGGGGGGGAAATGGTTAACTATCAGACAATAATAAGGTTCTTAGGACGATATCGCCCAACTCTGGTGCACCACTGGATCTGAAACGGGCAGAGCTATGAACCAAAACATTCTGAGGATTTACCTGTTCAGCAACACACAACACGCATTGCGATCAGATTATCGACACTTCCGTCACCGGCGAGAGCATTTTTGCCCGCCAGGTCACGCGAACGGAGAACAGAGATGCGTATTGCCCTGAAGTCGGCCCTGATGCTGACCACCAGAGTCATCCAGATCATTAACCCTGAACTGCACCGGCATATGCAACGAACGGCCTTAATCGCCCTGACGCTGGCGCAAAGGCTGGAACTGCCTGACGAACGGCAGCAGACCATTTTTTGCGCCGCGCTGCTGCACGATATCGGCGTGCTGGGGGATAAACGCACCATTCATTCGCTGGATGCTATCGATAATATCCACGACCCGCATCAGCGCCAGGGTGTGGCGATGCTGGAGGGATTAGCGACCTTCCAGCCCATCGTTCCCTTTATTCGCGATCACCATTTTAGCCCGAACCACCGGGGCTCCCGCGAACAGCACATTGTCTATTTCGCTGATGCCTTTGAACGGCTGCTGCCGGCCGATAGCCACGTTGCCGCCTGGCCCACGCGGGCGGTGGTGGAACAGTTCGTCGCTTTGCATCGGGAGATCGATCCGCCGCTCTGCGATATCCTGTGCGAGGTCGCTGAAAATGCGAACTTCTGGCAGCACCTTCACCCTGGCCATATTCAGCGGCTGCTGGAGATTATTGGCCCCATCAACACGCGCTATCTGGATATTCACGGTCTGAAGGATGTCTGCCTGCTGATTGCCAAAATCGTCGACACCTACAGCAGCTTTACCGCCACCCATAGCATCATGGTGGGGGAAATCGCCCGCCAGCTTGCCCGCTGGATGCAGCTGCCGGAGCCCACCTGCCAGCAAATACAGATAGCCGGCTATCTACACGATATTGGCAAAGTCTATATCCCACTCTCCATTCTCGAAAAAGAGGGCGAGCTGGATGATGAGGAGCTGAGTCAGGTGCGGGAGCACAGCTACATGACCGGCGAACTTCTCAGCGACTATAGCGAGCTCGGCGACATCATTAACTGGGCCTCGAATCATCATGAAAAAATGGACGGCAGCGGCTACCCTCTGCATCTCGAAAAGGAGCACCTGACCCTCGCCGACCGGATTATCTCCATCGCCGATATTTTCACCGCGCTGACCGAAGATCGCCCTTATCGTAAAGGGATGGCCTGGCAGGAAGCCTTACAGATTATGGAAGCGGATGTTATAAATGGCGCTCTGGATAGCGATGTCTTCCTCGTTTTGCGCCACCATGCGGAAACGCTACACGCCATCATTCTTCAGACCCTTGCCCCTCTGCATAGCGAGCGCCGCCTCTGAAGCGGGCCGCCGTCGTGGCGGGGGCGGAGTTCTATAATCAAAACAGCTTCATCTGCATGCAAGGAAATTCACGGTGAGAATCGCCACCATCACTAACTGGGCTTACGGGATCACCGTTGGCCTGACGCTGGCTTCCGGGAGCGCTATGCTCATGGCCTCCAGCGCCGACCGCGTCGAACGCCAGGCGGTACAGCAGCGCCAGGTCTTTGATACCCTCTCCGACGAGGTGGAAAACGACGCCTGGGCGCTGTCTGACCTCGCCCGGCTGTACGTGATAAAGCCTTCGCCGGAGACGCTTACGCAATATCAGCAGCTGCAGCAGACCGACAAGAGCATAGAGCAGCGGCTGGGCGGCCTGAAAGATAACGGCGCCAGCCGCGAGGAGCTGGCGCTGCTCCAGGATGGCCTGCGGATCGCCAATGAGCTACAGGATGAACAGCAGGCGGCCCTGGCGCATGTCGCTCGCGGCGATGCGCCAGCGGCCATCGCGGTGCTGTACGGCACCGCGTACGAGACTGAACTGGAGCGCATGCAGACGCAGATCGATCGCTTCCGCCAGATGCTTGAGCATCGCGCCGCCGTCGCTATCGACCAGGCCACCGAGCGCTCGCGGATCTGGCGTACGCTGTCGGAAATCATGGTCGGCCTGACCGCCCTGATGTTTTTGTTCGTCCTCGGCTTCATTCTCAAACGCCGGGTGCTCTACCCGGTGGTTCGCCTGAGCGACGTGGTCCAGCGTCTCGCCTCCCAGGATTATGCGGTAGAGACGCCGCACTTTACCCAGGTGGATGAGATTGGTGACATGGCTCAGGCGATCCGCATTTTTCGCGAGAACGGCCTGGCCCGTCAGCGGCTGGAGCAGCAGCGCGACGCCGACTGGGCGATCCGCGAGCTGCTGGCGCGTATGACTCAGCGGCTGCAGGGCTGTGAAACCATTGAGGATGTGATTAAGGTGGCGGAGCGGTTTGCGCCAAATATCGCCCCGACGATCCCCGGTAAACTGTATGTTCTGGATACCGACCCCTGGCAGCTGCGCTGCGTAGCGCAGTGGCTGTCACCCGCCGGTGAGACGACGCCCTTTTCTCCCGACGACTGCTGGGCGATACGGCGGGGACTCAGCCATCCGCCGGTGCAGGGCGAGCCCGATATCACCTGCTATCATCTGCCGGAGACGCACGCCGGCCAGTCGCTCTGCGTACCGCTCATCGCCCAGGGCGAAGCCATTGGCCTGCTGACCTTCCAGAACGTTACCGCCGGTGACGCTCCTTCCCGGGCCTATCTCGAGCTGATGGCGGAAGCGTTGGGCCTGGCGCTGGCCAATCAGCGTTTGCGCAGCGCCCTGCTGGAAAAAGCGCTGTTCGATTCCCTGACCGGCCTGCGTAACCGCCATCATCTTGACGAAGCGCTGCATTCGCAGATGGCGCTGGCGGTCCATACCCATACTCCGCTGAGCTGTCTGATGATCGACATCGATCATTTTAAAACTATCAATGATCGCTATGGCCATGAGGCTGGGGATCTGGTGATTAAGAGCGTTGCGACCATTGTGCAGCGCGCGGTGCGCGATATCGGCATGGCTTTCCGCTACGGGGGCGAGGAGTTTTTAGTGCTGCTCCCCGGGATTGACGAAGCCGGGGCGCACCAGTGCGCCAGCGAGATCTACACCCAGGTGCGCAATATGACGCTGCGCGATGGTCTGACCGAGATAGGCCAGGTGGATGTGTCGATTGGCATCGCCAGCTACCCGCAGCACACCCAAAGCGATAGTCTGCTGCGCGCGGCGGATGCCGCGCTGTACCGGGCGAAAGAGCTGGGCCGTTCAAGGATTGTCAGCTTTGGCCGCCTGAAGACCAGCTAACCGGGACTATCGCTCAGCGGTATTAAGCAGCGAGATAACTTTCCTTACCACCGCCGAACGAATATGGCGGTGGTAAACCATGCTCAGCTCACTCTCCGCCAGCCGATCCTGGAGATCGATATACACCACGTTATCAAGGCGTAAGGCCCGCGCCGAGAGCGGAACCAACGCCACTCCCACCCCGGCGGAGACCAGGCTAATCATCGAGGTAACGTCGTTAATCCGCTGCGCCACCTGCGGCGTAAAGCCCGCGACGCGACAGGCATCCATAAAAACCTGCTCCAGTCCGGTGCCCTGCGGATCGTCAAGCGAGATCCAGTTGTCAGTGCGCAATGAGGCCAGATTAAGCGCGCCCACGCCGGCCAGCGGATGCTGTTGATAGAGCGCCAGGCAGAGCTTTTCACGTACAAACGGCCTGACCACCAGCGCGTCCGGCGGCGAGGCCAGCGGCGCGCGGATGATGGCGATATCCAGACGCAGATCCAACAGCGCTTCGTAGAGCATTTGCACATCCCCCTGCACCAGCGACAGCTCAATCCCCGGCCAGTCGGCGCGCAGCCGGCGCAGGAGCCCCGGCAGTTTACTGTCGTACATCGCGCTGGAGACATACCCCAAATGCAGCCTCCCCTGCTCGCCCCGCGCGGTGCGCTGGGCGTCCAGCACCGCCTGATCGGCCATTTCCAGCGCCAGCCGCGTCTTGTGTAAAAAGGCCTCGCCCGCGGCGGTCAGAGTCAGACGGCGGTTAGCGCGGGAAAAGAGCACCACGCCCAGGCGCTGCTCAAGCTGCTTAATCTGCTGACTGAGGGCGGGCTGGGCGATATGTAACCGCTCCGCCGCCCGGTGCATATGCAACTCTTCGGCAACGACCACAAAATGGCGTAACGCTCGCAGGGACATGGTCGGACTCCTCCCTACAAATTGATAAGAAAAAGCTTATCAATAAAGCATAAATGATGCAATTGATAACCATTAGCCTGCGAAGCATACTGTGCGCATCGATACGCTAAGGAGAACATCATGACCGCACCGATTCAGGATCTGCGCGACGCCATCGCGCTGCTGCAACAGCATGACAATCAGTATCTCGAAACCGATCATCCGGTTGACCCTAACGCCGAGCTGGCCGGTGTTTATCGCCATATCGGTGCGGGCGGCACCGTGAAGCGCCCCACCCGCATCGGGCCGGCGATGATGTTTAACAATATTAAGGGTTATCCACACTCGCGCATTCTGGTGGGTATGCACGCCAGCCGCCAGCGGGCCGCGCTGCTGCTGGGCTGCGAAGCCTCGCAGCTGGCCCTTGAAGTGGGTAAGGCAGTGAAAAAACCGGTCGCGCCGGTGGTCGTCCCGGCCAGCAGCGCCCCCTGCCAGGAACAGATCTTTCTGGCCGACGATCCGGATTTTGATTTGCGCACCCTGCTTCCGGCGCCCACCAACACCCCTATCGACGCCGGCCCCTTCTTCTGCCTGGGCCTGGCGCTGGCCAGCGATCCCGACGACGCCTCGCTGACCGACGTCACCATCCACCGCTTGTGCGTCCAGGGCCGGGATGAGCTGTCGATGTTTCTTGCCGCCGGCCGCCATATCGAAGTGTTTCGCCAGAAGGCCGAGGCCGCAGGCAAACCGCTGCCGATAACCATCAATATGGGTCTCGATCCGGCCATCTATATTGGCGCCTGCTTCGAAGCCCCTACCACGCCGTTCGGCTATAACGAGCTGGGCGTCGCCGGCGCGCTGCGTCAACGTCCGGTGGAGCTGGTTCAGGGCGTCAGCGTCCCGGAGAAAGCCATCGCCCGCGCCGAGATCGTTATCGAAGGTGAGCTGTTGCCTGGCGTGCGCGTCAGAGAGGATCAGCACACCAATAGCGGTCACGCGATGCCGGAATTTCCTGGCTACTGCGGCGGCGCTAATCCGTCGCTGCCGGTAATCAAAGTCAAAGCAGTGACCATGCGAAACAATGCGATTCTGCAGACCCTGGTGGGACCGGGGGAAGAGCATACCACCCTCGCCGGCCTGCCAACGGAAGCCAGTATCTGGAATGCCGTCGAGGCCGCCATTCCGGGCTTTTTACAAAATGTCTACGCCCACACCGCGGGTGGCGGTAAGTTCCTCGGGATCCTGCAGGTGAAAAAACGTCAACCCGCCGATGAAGGCCGGCAGGGGCAGGCCGCGCTGCTGGCGCTGGCGACCTATTCCGAGCTAAAAAATATTATTCTGGTTGATGAAGATGTCGACATCTTTGACAGCGACGATATCCTGTGGGCGATGACCACCCGCATGCAGGGGGACGTCAGCATTACGACAATCCCCGGCATTCGCGGTCACCAGCTGGATCCGTCCCAGACGCCGGAATACAGCCCGTCGATCCGTGGAAATGGCATCAGCTGCAAGACCATTTTTGACTGCACGGTCCCCTGGGCGCTGAAATCGCACTTTGAGCGCGCGCCGTTTGCCGACGTCGATCCGCGCCCGTTTGCACCGGAGTATTTCGCCCGGCTGGAAAAAAACCAGGGTAGCGCAAAATAAGCAATAGCCGCCGGTAAACGGCGGCATTTTTCCATGCCGCGCGATCCTGAGCGGATGGCGCAGGCAGGATTAATTGATCGCAGCGGCGAGATCTTTTTTCACCAGCTCGCGCAGCTCAGAAATCAGCACCTGGCTTACGTCGAAATGGCGATCGGGGCGTTACGCATGGGGGTATTTACAGGGAATGATCCTTCATAAAAAAGAGAGGCGCTTATCACTGCGCTAATAAAGACTATCAGTAGCAAAGGGGGAATTTAAAACTGGAAAATAAAAGAATAGCAGGTAACCGAAACCAGCCCCCGGTCGACCCTCAACCGCAAAGAAAAATATATTCTTCCTTCCAGTAGCGGCCCTGACCTATGATGTCCCCGGCAGAAGTGATTAACCGTTTTTGCTTTTCGGTTTCGATACCCTCAACGATCACATGGCCGGTCAGGGTATGAATAGACTGCAACAGACCGGGCAAAGCGGGGTCGTTTTCTTTATCCCAGAAGTAATCCTTATCCACTTTGACGCAATCGAAGCGGAATCTCTCCAGCAGCGGGAAGGAGGTTCGCCCGCGACCAAAATCATCCAGCCAGACCGGACAAAGCGCCGCCAGCGTGCTTAGCGCCGTCAGCTCGCGGCCGGCGATAAACTCATGAAAATTCTCATTTATCTCCAAAGCAATATGCTTACACGAGCGCAGAAAATCGCAGAGATAGCGGTCCGTCAGAATAAAATGGCTTAATAAATCATCGATATTGAGCGAGATCGGCTTATTATCGACCAGGGAAAAATCAAATACGGAAAGCAACTCGATTTGTCGGGTAAATAGTGCAAGCTTATCGCTTTCGGTAAGCGTGGAGAAAGAAAACGCGGGCGCTGAGGCGTTATTTCGTGCGGGTGCTATAATATCTTTAGTGAGCAATTCCCACGAGTGGCAGCTGCCATCATCGCTAATAGCAGGCTCCAGTACGAAGCGATAGGAGGTATTTTTCGCGTTTTCTTCAACCATTTAAAAAATACCAAAAATAAGAAAGGGTTAAAGCATGTCATATATTTCCCGCCAACAAAAATAGTTTAAAATGATCGATAAGAAACATTCGATAGCTAAAAACTATCAACATATAATTTATTGATCGGTAAAGTGAATTAATATAAATTAGCCACCGCTGTCGCATGCGTTTAGACAACAATTAAAATATTGTTTCAAACCAGCCAGTTACATGACGAGCCGCATCCAGTCGTAGCCACATTACGCTTTTCCCCGGCGGCAAAAAAAAGCGTGGTGTAATAAAAATCAAAAATACAAGCCGCCAGTTTTCGTCCTTTCGTATGCCAAAAGATGAATAATCTCTGACCCAACGCAACCGCTTGCCGATAATAAAAACGCGGCCCCGGTCAACGAAACGTCATACTTTACCGCTACCTTGCTGGCAGAACAGGCGCAGCGGATAAAGGGCAGTGAAAAGAAAATACATGGTTCCACTGGCGCTAATGCTCCTCATGCTCATCGCCAGCGCATGGCTGGAACCGGCCCCGCGGCCTGTCGCCAGAGGGCTGTGCGTCTGGTTCGACGGGGCAATGGTCAACTGTCTGCAGAGGCAACGGCTGGGCGAAAGGTTGCCGACTCACTCGCTGGCCAGGCGGTAAACGGGCACTCGTCGGGTGGTATTGAACAAATTGTCGCTGACCTCCACCTCCGTCGTGACAATCGCCATACCGGACCGGCGCAACTGCGCGATGTCCGCCGCCACTCGCTGACTGCCGAACCAGAACAGGGCGTCGAGAGCGGTGACCGGCAGGCCGGCGTTCAGCGCCTGGCGGAGCCGCTCCCGGGCCGGCTTTATCTCCCGGGCAATCTGCTGGTACGGGGCCGCCGTCAGCCCGGTTGCATCGACGCGACGAATGCGGTTTGCCAGGCGGTAATGAAAGGCTTCCGGTACAGCCTGTAAATCCTGTTTCAAACTATAGACGCAGCCGTAACGTTTGCCGTTGAAAACGGCGGCTTTACGGCTAAGCTGCAACGTCTCGCGAACATCGGCGATTAGCTGCGGCGCGCGCACCAGCAGCAGGCGAAAAGGCAGCTCGAAGCTGGTGACATAGTCGACGTTCAGTAACGCAATGCGCAGGCGCTCCTCTGCCCCGGCCCGCAGCTGACGACACTCCAGGTATACTTCGCGCCACTGCTCCCGGAGCCGTGGCGTCTCACCGGCTTCGGTAAACTGGTATTTTTCAATATCGTAATCAATTCTCCCGGCCACCGCGCATTCCTTTCTGAATCAGTCCGCGGGTTATATTATCATCCTCCGACGCCGTCCCCTATGCCCAACGCCGCTGTCGTTGTCGATTATTTACGATAAAGATAACGGGTGATGATCACATCAAGAACAAACAGCAGGAAGATAACGCTGCTTAACCATAATAAGCCTGCGAATAAATCAAGTAATTGCATCGTTGTTCCCTCGCCGTTGGCCCTAAAAAAGACGCTCCATCACCATAAAGTAGTTAACAACCACCTTACCAGCCACAGAATAAAATTATTTAGCACGATGCCATCCCGAGCCCGGACAGATTCATTTTATTGTCATTAATTTGTCATCAAAAAATGTCTATCATCAACCGGCGCCGCAGGGTCGTCTCTGCCGTCATGGTATGGCGGACAACGCGTCGCCACGCGGTTTAACAACACGGAATAACCTCGCCCTGCCTCATTCTTACTGTCATTGCATAATTTTATACCAGGCACGTTTGTCATCCTGCTGAATAATCCGTAAAAGCGCCGTAAGCAATAAAACCCCTGCAGATTGGTTTACCATGGAGAAATAAGATGCCTAGCGAAAAAGCCCGCAGCCTTGACCATTTCTATGAATTACTGGCGACAGGACAACACCCGAAGATTGAACTCGATTTTGATGTCGCCGCGGACGATTTTTTTAAAATCGCCACCGAGTTTGGCGATATTGGCGCGAGGATCACCCGGGTTAACGAACGATTTATTATTAAGATCAAGCCGCCGAAGGCATAAACACCCGGCCAGAGTCGTTGCAGCAGATCACCGGTTTGTGCGCATCCCTCTCGGTCATCCCTGACCGGACGGCGCGACGCGCCGGCAAATCCTCACCTGCCGGCGCGAATCAGGCTCAGTGATAGCCCTCGCTGCCGGAGACTTTGCCGCGAAAGACGTAGTAGCTCCAGGCGGTATACATCAGGATCACCGGGATAATGAGCAGCGCGCCCGGCAGCATAAATACCTGGCTGGACGGCGGCGCAGCGGCATCCCACAGAGAGATATGCGGTGGGATAATGTTCGGCCAGACGCTGATCCCCAGCCCGCTGAAGCCGAGGAAAATCAGGCCCAGCGTCAGGATAAATGGGCGGGCATGGCTGGCGGGGCGCGCGCTCAGGCGCCAGATCCACAGGCTCAGAGCCAACACCAGAATCGGCACCGGCACGAACCAGAAGAAATTGGGCAGCGTAAACCAGCGTTCCGCCACGTAGCGCCAGCCCAACGGCGTCCAGACGCTGACCACCGCGATCACCACCATCAGCGCCAGCAGTACCTTGCGGGTCAGCTCGCGCATCCGCTGCTGCAGCGCGCCTTCGCTTTTCATAATCAACCACGTGGTGCCCAGCAGCAGATAGGCCACCACCAGCCCCAGACCGCAGAACAGATTGAAAGGGGTAAGCCAGTCCAGCGTCGAACCGGCGAAGCGGCGGTCAGCCACCGCAAAGCCGTTGATAAACGCGCCGACGACAATCCCCTGGCTGAAGGTCGCCAACAGCGAGCCGCCGGCAAAGGCATAGTCCCAGAAGATGCGATGCGAGGGAACCGCTTTAAAACGAAATTCAAAGGCCACGCCGCGAAAAATCAGGCCGATGAGCATCGCCGTCAGCGGGATAACCAGCGCATCGGTGATCACCGCATAGGCCAGCGGAAAGGCGCCGAACAGCCCTGCCCCGCCGAGCACCAGCCAGGTTTCGTTACCATCCCAGACGGGGGCGACGCTGTTGACCATCACATCGCGCTCTTCGCCATCATGCACCACGCTGAACAGCATCCCAATACCTAAATCGAAACCATCCATCACGATATACATCAGCGTGGCGAAGACAATGATGACAAACCAAATCACCGAGATATCGATGCTCATGATGCGTTCTCCTCATCACGCACCGGCTCAGCCGCTGAGAGCGGACGCGCCGGGGTGCCTGCGGTTTGCGAGGTCAGCTCCGTCACCGGCTGCGGCCCTTTTTTGATAAGCCGGAAAATATAGTAATACCCCACGCCAAACACGGCGCAGTAAACCACGAAAAATACCAGCAGGCTGATGGCCATCTGCAGGGTGCTGTGCAACGACACCGCATCCCGCGTGCGCAACAACCCATATATCACCCACGGCTGGCGGCCCATCTCGGTGGTCACCCACCCGGCGACCAGGGCAATAAGACCGGCGGGCCCCATACAGAGCGCAAACCACTGGAAGGGACGCGAGTGGTACAGCCGCCGCCGATAGCGCAGCCAGGCGCTGCAGATCCCTAAGGCGATCATCAACACGCCCATCCCGACCATGATGCGAAACGACCAGAAGACGGCGGGCGAATAGGGTCGGTCCTCTTTCGGGAAGTCTTTCAGGGCCGGCACCTGCTTATGCAGGCTGTGGGTAAGGATCAGGCTACCGAGAGCGGGGATCTCAAGACCATAGCGGGTCCGCTCCTGCTCCATGTCCGGCAGGCCAAACAGCAGCAGCGGCGTGGCCTCGCCGGGGCGATTTTCCCAGTGCCCTTCGATGGCCGCGATCTTCGCCGGCTGATGCTCAAGAGTGTTAAGACCATGCATATCCCCCACCACCGCCTGGATCGGCGCCACCAGTAGCGCCATCCACATCGCCATCGACAGCATTTTGCGGATGGCCGGCGAGTCGTTGCCGCGCAGAAGATGCCACGCGGCAGAGGCCCCGACGAACATGGCGCTGCTGAGAAACGCGGCTATCGCCATATGGAACAAGCGATACGGAAAAGAGGGGTTAAAGATAATCGCCAGCCAGTCCTGCGGGATGAGATGGCCATTTTCGATGATAAAACCCTGCGGCGTCTGCATCCAGCTATTGGAGGCAAGGATCCAGAAGGTAGAAACCAACGTGCCAAGCGCCACCATGCACGTGGTAAAAAAATGCAGCGCTGGCGGCACTTTATTCCAGCCAAACAGCATCACACCGAGGAATCCCGCTTCAAGGAAGAAGGCGGTCAGCACTTCGTACAGCAGCAGCGGGCCGGTAATACTGCCAGCGAACTGGGAAAATCCGCTCCAGTTGGTGCCGAACTGATAGGACATGACTAATCCGGAGACTACGCCCATGCCAAAATTGACGGCAAAGATTTTCAGCCAGAAATTGTAGAGTGAACGCCAGACATTATCCCGGGTTCGCAGCCACATCCCCTCAAGCACCACAAGGTAGCTGGCAAGGCCGATGGTGATGGCCGGAAAGAGGATATGGAAGGATACGGTAAAGGCGAATTGCAATCGGGCCAGATGAAACGCGTCGAATTCAAACATATTCCACACCCATCATTGTGAATCGCCCCGGCCGCAGCCGGGGCTCATGCGAACATCACTTAGCTGATGATGAAGTGTTTTGCTTCCCGGCGCCGAGTTCGGCGCCGGTCAAAGGATCGCCCTGCGGGTCAGACTGCGTTCGCTTCAGCATCGCTTTGCACAGCGCTTCCTGCTCTGGCGTCAGGCCGACAGAAGCACTGCCATCTCCGCCATCTACGCCCGGCTGTGGATCCTTGACATAATCGAAGTGTTTGTCACTGTTCCAGCTGCCGCGTACTTCTCCACCTTCAGACATATTGTAGTAGGTGTTAGCGTACTCGCTAATGGGCGGCAGTTTGCCCGGTGGATAGTTGTTGCGAATCGACTGCAGGGCCTTCTCAAAAGAGAGCTGATGCGCCGCTTCGCGGGTCATCAGGAAGGCCAGCGCGTCTTTCACGCCAGGATCGTCGGTCACGTTGATCAGGCGTTCATAGACGATCTTCGCCCTCGCCTCCGCCGCGACATTCGACCGCAGGTCGGCGGTGGGTTCGCCGATAGTATCAATGTAGGCCGCCGTCCACGGCACGCCCGCCGAGTTGGTCAGCGGGGTACCGCCGCCGTACAGCAGGGATGTAATATGGCTGTCATTGCCGTTGGCGGTGAGCGAACGATAGAGTTCCGCTTCGCTCTCGGTGCCCTCCGCCAGGGCTCCTTTGGCGCCTTTATTCAGCATGCCGACCAAAGTGCCAATGATCTCCAGATGGCTCAACTCCTCTGTCGCGATATCCATCAGCATATCTTTGCGGCCGGGATCGTCATCGCTTAATCCCTGGGTGAAATAACGACACGCGGCGGCCAGCTCGCCCTGAGGGCCGCCAAACTGTTCGAGCAGTAAATTCGCGAGCCCCGGATTCGGTTCAGCAACGCGTACGGTATACTGCAGTTGTTTCACATGACGAAACATAGGCCTGCCTCCTGGGTTATTTTTTCGCTTCTACGCCGTCAGCATCTGAACGCAGGAGAAACTGCTCCGTAGTCTGAGGAATATGTTTAATCAGCCAGTCGGCCATTTCCCGCTCTTCCGCCAGGATGGCTTCGATGGCTGGGATGGAGGCGGTATCGCCCGCTTTTTCAGCGGCCGCCAGCAGAGAGGTATAGCAGGCGATTTCAAACTGCTCGAAAACGTACCCGCTGATCGAGCCTTTGACGATTTCATCGGAAGGAAACATCCCGCCGATGGACTGGCCGAGAGCCGCCATTTTACTCATCGAATCTTTAATCACCGAGCGCGAAATCTCATTGCGGTCGAGGATCTCTTCCAGCACGGTAATTTGCCGTTTGGTCTCGTTAACATGCTGTTCGATTCTGGCACGGAGATCCGGATAATTATCGATACGGCCAGCCATTGATTCCAGCATGGACTCTGCCTGTTTTTCCATGGCATGCGCATCTCGTAGCCAGTCATGGTAATGTTCAACGTGATTCATCGTGATTTCCTCGTGTCAGGGAGAGTTTATTTTTCCGCTTTCTTATTAATATTACCTACCGCCAGATCGGTTAATTTCACATCGGTTTGTTTTTCTTCTTCCAGGGTTTCGGCAAGCAGTTTGGCTGCTTTTTTATAGCCCAACTGCTCTGCCAGGGTGACCAGAGTACCGTAACTGGCAATTTCGTAATGCTCGACCTTTTGCGCAGCGGCAATTAATGCAGCATCACGTACCTCATTTTTTTCCGTGCTCTCAACGACTTCATTAGCTTCTTCGATTAATCCTTCCATGGCCACGCATTTCATGCGTTTGATTTTCAGGTTGGATTCCTGTTCAATAATCTGGTCGATACGTTCGATCTGGCCCTGGGTTTCTTCAAGATGAGCATTGAACGCCGCGCTGAGTTTTTCACTGGACGCCGCTCTGGCTAGTTTAGCCAGCCCGCGGGTTAATTGTTTCTCTGCGCTGTAGGTATCTGAGAGCAGGTGAATAAATACATCTTCAATGCTTTTCATATTCATAGAAATACCTTCTGGAGTCAGAAAATAACTGCGAGTCTGTGACAGACTCGCAGGAGATACTTTCACTTCAGGGTGCAAGGAAAAGGATAATCAGGAATTATCGGACTTGCGGCCACCGCCGTGGCTATTCTGTCCGCCTTTTTTACCCGCTTCGGACGCACGCTGCGGATCATTTTTAAAGTTCCCGCCGCTGTGCTGACCACCTTTACGACCTGCTTCAGAAGCTTTTTCACGGTCTTCAGCAAAATTACCGGAACCACCACGATGCTCTGCCATATTTCACCTCATGTATATCGGTTATGTCAGTACGATACGAAAATATTCCGTATCACTCGTCGTTCGATATTTAAATCTAGCGGGTAATGCTGGTTAGTCAAATTATTATTCCGTTTTTTCGACACCTTTTAGCAGTAATTCGGAATAATTCTACAAGACACCTGAAAAATAACCAGACGGCACCTTGCCGCTAACTCACTGTGTTCAGGGAAATAATGTATGCAGATCACCTCTGCGGCAAAGAATTATCTATACCGGAGGATTACTACCGTTGGGTTATATAACGAAGCGGCAGCATTGCCCTTTGCCAGACGGAAATTCAGAATTTTCCCTGGTTTTACGGATAAAAAAAAGCCGCTGGGGAAGCGGCTAGCAAACAAAATGGAGCGAATATCATGCCCGATTAATACTGGCACACATAAGGGCAATAGGCAAATAACTCGAACAGACCGGCCGGGAAATAATCGAAGCGTGGAATATATTCAGCTCCTGGAATATCACGCAGTTCCATTATTAGTACTCTACGCTTTATTTTTTACGATGATTTATCGGTGACGATAGCAGCCGTTCACCAGGCCGAAGAACCGCATGCTGTCAACCTTTCTCTCGAGGAGAATATTCTATGAAAGCACTCACTTATCACGGCCCGCATCATGTCAGCGTCGACACCATGCCTGACCCGGCTCTTGAGGCAGCGGACGATATTATTCTGCGCGTCACCGCGACAGCGATTTGCGGTTCCGATCTGCATCTGTACCGCGGAAAGATCCCCGGCACGCACCATGGTGATATTTTCGGCCATGAATTTATGGGGGAAGTGGTGGAAGCCGGTTCCGAGGTCACCGCGGTCCGCAAAGGCGACCGGGTGGTTATCCCGTTTGTCATCGCCTGCGGAGACTGCTTCTTTTGTCGCTTGCAGCAGTATGCCGCCTGCGAAAGCACCAATAGCGGCCAGGGCGCGACGCTCAATCGAAAAGGCATTTCGCCACCGGCGGCGCTGTTTGGCTATAGCGATTTGTACGGCGGGATCCCGGGCGGCCAGGCGGAATATGTACGGGTCCCCAAAGCCAATACCGGACCGTTTAAAGTGCCAGACACCTTACCCGATGAAAAGGTGCTGTTTCTGTCAGATATTCTGCCCACCGCCTGGCAGGCGGTTAAAAACGCCGAGGTCAAACCCGGCAGTAGCGTGGCTATTTTTGGCGCCGGCCCGGTAGGCCTGCTCTGCGCCTCCTGCGCCAGGCTCAATGGCGCAGAACAGATATTTATCATCGATCATAACGATTACCGACTCGATTTCGCGCAACAACGCTATGGCGCGATCCCGATAAACTTTGACCACCATGACGATCCTGCGCAGTGGATTATCGATAACACGCTGGGCCATCGCGGCGTCGACGCGGTGATCGACGCCGTGGGCTTCGAGGCGAAAGGTAGCCTTACGGAAACCGTCCTCAGCACCCTGAAAATCGAGGGGAGCAGCGGAAAAGCCCTGCGCCAGTGCATCGCCGCCGTGCGCCGCGGCGGCATCGTCAGCGTACCCGGGGTTTACGCCGGTTTCATCCACGGCTTTATGTTTGGCGATGCCTTTGATAAAGGACTGACCTTCAGGATGGGACAAACCCACGTCCACGCCTGGCTGCCGGATCTGCTGGCGCTTATTGAGCAAGGGCTGCTTACCCCGGAGGAGATTGTCACTCACCATATGCCGCTGGAGGAGGCCGCGCGCGGCTATCAGATTTTTGAGAAACGTGAAGAGGCGTGCCGCAAAGTGATCCTCGTACCGGGAATGCAGCCCGGGAAGGCGACCCTCTGAGAAGGCGATTACCGCGCAAGGAAATTCTCGGCGGACCGATCGCGGCATGATATAAACATAGCGTGCTTTGGCCCGCCGTCGCTGATATAGCCGTTCACCAGAGGAGAAGTTGATGCTCGAGTTACGTCCGAATTGCGAATGCTGTGATAAAGATCTGCCGCCAGACTCACCCGAGGCGTTTATCTGCTCGTTCGAGTGCACCTTTTGCCGGGACTGCATGACGACGCGACTGAACGGACATTGCCCGAACTGCGGCGGCGAACTGGTGCGGCGCCCTGTGCGTCCCGAAGAGGCGCTGCGGCGCCACCCCGCCTCCACCCTGCGCCGCCATGCACAGTAGGCGAGACGCAGGTCTCCCGGCTAAGGTAAAAATCCACGCCCGAGGAGAGCGCGGAGCCTGAAGGCGTGACCGGTGGCAGACAACGTGCTCTTTCGATTATTGCCCGGCGGCGCTTCGCTAGTCCGGGCGAGCGTTTCCGGGTTCATATTCTGCATGTCAGTAAAACGTCTTCCCCGCCCGTACTGCCCGTCGGCGATCGCTTTCATCGATAGCCGCAGCCGTCAGGGTTTATCCCCCCACATCGCGATTTCACTAAAACTCAGCCAGCCCTGTGCGCTCAGGCTGCCGTATCGCATGGCTGGCGTTCTTTTTTATTCACCATCGCAATAACGCCTGGGAGCATTTCCGTTGCAATCGTTGATCTCCTGCCAGGCATATTTCGCTGCACACCGAAGCTTCCTGCTCTGACCGTCAGTAGACTGCAGGGAAATTCACCACGGAGCAGACTTATGATTGCGGTACTTTTTGAGGCCGACGCCTTACCAGAAGCACAGGAAAGATATCTTCAGCTGGCGGCCGGGCTGACGCCTTTGCTTTCAGACACGCCGGGGTTTATTGCCATTGAGCGCTTTCAGAGCCTGAGTACGCCCGGCAAAATCCTCTCGCTATCCTGGTGGGAAGATGAAGCCTCGGTGGCCAACTGGCAGCAAAATGAGCGGCATCTGGCTGCCCAGCGCGAAGGCAAAGCATCGATTTTTTCATATTACAGAATACGCGTAGCCCGCGTGTTCCGGGATTACGCATCGGATCGGGGAGCACAGTCAGATGTATGACATTCACGTGATTCTCAGCAACTCGCCGGGCTCGCTTGGCGCAATGGGTAAGGCGCTGGGTAACAACGGCGTGGGGCTCGAAGGCGGTGGCGTATTCACCACGCCTGATGCCGGACATGCGCATTTTCTGGTGGAAGACGGTGAGAAAGCCCGCAGGGTGCTGACCGAGGCCGGCTTTACGGTCAGCAATGTATGCCGTCCTCTGATACGAAAGTTACCTCAGGAACGACCAGGGGAACTGGGAGACATCGCAGACACCCTGGCCCATAATGGTATTAATATTCTGGTACAGTACAGCGACCACCGTAACCGGCTCATTCTCCTTACCGATGATGACGCCCGGGCAGCGGAAGTGACCAAAAAATGGGCCATACTTTCTGAATGAATCTCCTGAAACCGCAGCAAGACAGTGAGCCAGAGGAGGCGCTGGAAACCGCTATGGCGATGGTGGCCTCCGCCCTCTCTGACTCGTCAAGGGTCAGTATTCTGTGCGCGCTGATGGACGGGCGCGCATGGACGGCAACCGAACTCAGTACGGTCGCCGAGGTGTCCGCCTCCACCACCAGCGGCCATCTTGCCCGGCTGCTCAGCAACGGGCTGGTGGTGTGTCTCGCGCAGGGGCGCCACCGCTATTACCGCCTGGCGGGCTCGCATATTGCCGGGCTGCTGGAAAACCTGATGGGCGTCTCTATGCTGGCGCATAAGACGCTTCTCCCCAGCACGCCGGTTAATCTTCGTTACGCACGCACCTGCTACGACCATCTGGCGGGCGAGCTGGCGGTGAATATTTATGAGTATATGCTGCGGGAAAAATGGCTGGCGGCAGATGGCCTGGCCCTGACGTCAGCCGGTAAAACCCAGCTTGAACGCCTTGGCGCAGTACTGAACGCCCGCCCACGGCGTAAGCCCTGCTGCCCCTGTCTCGACTGGAGCGAAAGACGTTTTCATCTGGGAGGCGACGCCGGCTCGGCGCTAATGACGCTGTTCCTGCAAAAAGGATGGATAACGCGCGCACCGGGATATCGGGAAGTACAAGTGACGGATAGCGGCAAAGCGGCGCTGTCCCGGCTGTTTAATCTGAAAGTGCGCGGATAGCCTGAGTTTAGGCTACAGCACATTTTCGCCGAACGGCCCCGGTTTAAGCCGGTCGGGCCATCAGCATGACGCCTGGCGTGCAATCCGTTTTCATGCGAGCTCTTACGGCAAATGGATCTCTCCCTGTCATGAGGTATATAGCTTTGTTGAACGTTGCGCTGCGGGACATTCGCCATCGCCTAATGCTTCAAGCGTCCGGCAGATTAATTGCCTGAAGGCGAAAAAAAGCGGGAGCCCATCGGCTCCCGCTTTTACTTAATCCACCAACGGGATTACATGTTCGCGATAATCGCGTCGCCAAACTCTGAACATTTCAGCAGCTTAGCGCCTTCCATCAGACGTTCGAAGTCATAGGTCACGGTCTTGGCGGCGATAGCGCCTTCCATACCTTTGACGATCAGGTCTGCGGCTTCGAACCACTGCATGTGGCGCAGCATCATCTCTGCGGACAGGATGATGGAGCCCGGGTTCACTTTGTCCTGGCCGGCATACTTCGGCGCAGTACCGTGAGTCGCTTCGAACAGCGCGCACTCGTCACCGATGTTGGCGCCCGGGGCGATACCGATACCGCCAACCTGCGCCGCCAGGGCGTCAGAGATATAGTCGCCGTTCAGGTTCATACAGGCGATAACGTCGTATTCCGCCGGACGCAGCAGGATCTGCTGCAGGAACGCATCGGCGATCACGTCTTTCACCACGATCTCTTTGCCGGTGTTCGGGTTCTTGATTTTCACCCAAGGACCGCCGTCGATCAGCTCGCCGCCGAACTCTTCGCGAGCCAGCTGGTAGCCCCAGTCTTTGAACGCGCCTTCGGTGAACTTCATGATGTTGCCTTTGTGCACCAGAGTGACGGAATCACGATCGTTGGTGATCGCGTATTCAATCGCGGCGCGCACCAGGCGTTTGGTGCCTTCTTCAGAGCACGGCTTGATGCCGATGCCGCAATGTTCCGGGAAGCGAATTTTCTTCACACCCATCTCATCGCGCAGGAATTTGATGACTTTGTCTGCTTCCGCAGAGTCGGCTTTCCACTCGATACCGGCATAGATATCTTCTGAGTTTTCACGGAAGATAACCATATCGGTCAGTTCAGGGTGCTTAACCGGGCTCGGGGTGCCCTGGTAGTAACGTACCGGACGCAGGCAGACGTAGAGGTCCAGCTCCTGGCGCAGCGCCACGTTCAGAGAACGGATGCCGCCGCCGACTGGGGTGGTCAGAGGACCTTTGATAGCAACGCGGTAGTCACGAATCAGATCGAGGGTTTCAGCTGGCAGCCAGACGTCCTGGCCATAGACGTGGGTTGATTTCTCACCGGTGTAAACTTCCATCCAGGAAATTTTACGCTCGCCCTTATAGGCTTTCTCAACGGCGGCATCAACCACTTTCAGCATCGCTGGGGTAACGTCAACGCCGATACCGTCACCTTCAATGAACGGGATAATCGGATTGTGAGGGACGTTCAGTTTGCCGTTTTGCAGGGTGATTTTTTGACCTTCCGCCGGAACTACTACTTTGCTTTCCATTAACCTCTCCTTCGAGCGCTTCTGGTTCTGCTCTTCCCTCTTCACGCGAGCCTGGTGTTGGCTGAGTCGGCCAGCTTCGGCGTACCGGGTCTTCCCGCTCACCGGAGCTATCGCGTCCGTGTCGCCTTCCTGCCTGTAGTGCGAATCGGTTTGAGCAATTTTTTGTTAATAATTTGTAATGAGCATGTCAATACTACCTGAATGTTTGCGTCCATGAAAGGCATTCGTAATTAGGCTATAATGCGGCAATTGATAAAGCCTGAAAATACCATGCAGAAAACTTCATTTAGAAAACATCGCGTTGAGCGATTCAGCACACAACAAGTCACCAGACAACGTAAAGAACGCCAGCCAAAAACTGTGATCTTGTTCAATAAACCCTATGATGTGTTGCCGCAATTTACCGATGAAGCCGGGCGCAGCACGCTAAAAGATTTTATTCCGGTGGCGGGCGTTTACGCCGCAGGTCGGCTCGATCGCGACAGCGAAGGCCTGCTGGTGCTGACCAACGACGGCGCGCTGCAGGCGAAGCTGACCCAGCCGGGTAAGCGCACCGGCAAGATCTACTATGTTCAGGTGGAAGGCGAACCCACGCCCGAGGCGCTGACCGCCTTGCGCGACGGCGTCACCCTTAACGACGGCCCCACCCTGCCTGCCGGCGTAGAACTTGTCGAGGAGCCCGTCTGGCTGTGGCCGCGCAACCCGCCGATTCGTGAGCGCAAATCGATTTCCACCCGCTGGTTGAAAATCACGCTCTACGAGGGACGCAACCGCCAGGTGCGCCGGATGACCGCCCACGTCGGCTTCCCCACCCTGCGGCTGATCCGCTACGCCATGGGCGGCTATACCCTCGACGGACTGGCCAACGGCGACTGGCGCAAAGCCGAATAACTGAAAAAGGAAAAGCGATGTTTAAACCTCATGTCACCGTTGCCTGCGTGGTTCACGCCCAGGATAAATTTCTCATCGTCGAAGAGACCATTAACAGCAAAGCGCTGTGGAACCAGCCGGCCGGCCATCTCGAGGCCAATGAAACGCTGCTGCAGGCCGCCGAACGTGAACTGTGGGAAGAGACCGGCATTCGCGCCACGCCGCAGCACTTCATCCGCATGCATCAGTGGCTGGCTCCCGATAACACGCCGTTTCTGCGCTTCCTGTTCGCCATCGAACTTAGCGATCTGTGCGCCACTGAACCACACGACAGCGATATCGATCGCTGCCTGTGGCTCAGTGCTGAGGAAATTCTTAACGCGCCGAACCTGCGCTCGCCGCTGGTTGCCGAAAGCATTCGCTGCTACCTGCAGGACCCGCGGCAGCCGCTGTCGCTGATTGGCGCATTTAACTGGCCGTTCACAGGGGGTGAATGAACGGTGAGCGCGTGCTAGAATACGCCGCCTCGAAGTTCAATGTAGCGAGTATTTCCATGTCAGAAAGCCAGAAAAAAGTGATCGTCGGCATGTCCGGCGGCGTCGACTCCTCGGTCTCCGCGTACCTGCTGCTGCAGCAAGGGTATAAGGTGGAAGGCCTGTTCATGAAGAACTGGGAGGAAGACGACGGCGAGGAATACTGCACCGCCGCCGCCGACCTTGCCGATGCGCAAGCGGTCTGCGATAAGCTGGGCATTGAACTGCACACCGTTAACTTTGCCGCCGAATATTGGGACAACGTCTTTGAGCTCTTCCTGGAAGAGTACAAAGCTGGCCGCACGCCGAACCCGGATATTCTGTGCAATAAAGAGATCAAGTTTAAAGCCTTCCTCGAGTTTGCCGCCGAAGACCTCGGCGCCGACTACATCGCCACCGGGCACTATGTGCGCCGCGCCGATGTCGACGGTAAAAGCCAGCTGCTGCGCGGCCTCGACGGCAACAAAGATCAGAGCTACTTCCTCTATACCCTTAGCCACGAACAGATTGCCCAGAGCCTGTTCCCGGTGGGTGAGCTGGAAAAACCGCAGGTGCGTAAGATCGCCGAAGAGCTGGATCTGATCACCGCGAAGAAAAAAGATTCCACCGGCATCTGCTTTATCGGCGAGCGTAAATTCCGCGATTTCCTTGGCCGCTATCTGCCGGCGCAGCCGGGCAAAATCCTCACCGTCGACGGCGAGGAGATCGGTACCCATCAGGGGCTGATGTACCACACCCTGGGCCAGCGTAAAGGGCTGGGTATCGGCGGCACCAAAGAGGGTAGCGAAGATCCATGGTACGTGGTCGATAAAGACGTTGAGAATAATATTCTTATCGTCGCCCAGGGCCATGACCACCCGCGCCTGATGTCCGTCGGTCTGATTGCCCAACAGCTGCACTGGGTAAACCGTGAACCGCTGCAGGGCACCCTGCGCTGCACGGTGAAAACCCGCTATCGCCAGACCGATATCCCCTGCACCGTTACCGCGCTGGATGAAGACCGTATCGAAGTCCGCTTCGATGAGCCGGTCGCGGCGGTGACCCCGGGCCAGTCCGCAGTGTTCTATTTAGGGGAAGTGTGCCTCGGCGGCGGAATTATTGAACAACGACTGCCTCTGCAGTCCTGAACGCGCGTTATTTCCGCCGGGACGAACCGCCCTGGCGGCTGACAAGGAGTATGTGTGGCGAAGAATTACTATGACATCACCCTGGCGCTGGCTGGCGTTTGCCAGGCGGCGCGACTGGTTCAGCAACTGGCGCATCAGGGACATTGCGACAGCGATGCCCTGCATGTGTCGCTGAACAGCATCATCGACCTCGATCCTGAGTCGACGCTGGCGGTGTTCGGTGGCAGTGAAGCCAATCTTCGCCTCGGTCTTGAAACGCTGCTCGGGGTGCTCAATACCAGCAGCCGTCAGGGCCTCAATGCGGAACTCACCCGCTATACCCTGAGCCTGATGGTGCTGGAGCGCAAGCTCGCCGCCAGTAAAGGGGCGATGGACACGCTCGGCAACCGCATCGCCGGCCTGCACCGTCAGCTGGAACACTTTGACCTGCAGTCCGAAACGCTGCTCAGCGCCATGGCGGGCATCTATGTCGATGTGATAAGCCCGCTGGGGCCGCGTATTCAGGTGACCGGCTCCCCTGCCGTGCTGCAAAGCCCGCAGGTGCAGGCGAAAGTTCGCTCAGCGCTGCTGGCGGGTATTCGCGCCGCGGTACTCTGGCATCAGGTGGGCGGCGGACGTCTGCAGCTTATGTTTTCCCGTAATCGTCTGGTTAACCAGGCAAAGCAAATTCTTGCTCATTTAACCCCGGAGTTGTGATCTATGGAATTATCCTCACTGACCGCCGTTTCCCCTGTAGACGGCCGCTACGGCGATAAAGTCAGCGCGCTGCGCGGTATCTTCAGCGAATTCGGTTTGCTGAAATTCCGCGTTCAGGTGGAAGTACGTTGGCTGCAAAAACTGGCCGCCCACGCAGCGATCAAGGAAGTTCCTGCTTTTGCTGCCGACGCAAACGGTTTCCTTGATAAAATCGTCGCCGATTTCAGCGTTGAAGACGCGGAGCGCATCAAAACCATCGAGCGCACCACTAACCACGACGTGAAAGCGGTAGAGTATTTCCTGAAAGAAAAAGTCGCTGACGTCGCCGAGCTGCACGCGGTATCAGAGTTTATTCACTTCGCCTGTACGTCTGAAGACATTAATAACCTCTCCCACGCGCTGATGCTGAAAACCGCCCGCGACGAAGTGGTTCTGCCTTACTGGCGCAAGCTGATTGACGCGGTAAAAGATCTGGCGACCCAGTATCGCGATGTGCCGCTGCTCTCCCGTACCCACGGCCAGCCGGCAACGCCGTCCACCATGGGTAAAGAGATGGCGAACGTCGCCTACCGTATGGAGCGCCAGTATCGTCAACTGAACCAGGTGGAAATCCTCGGTAAAATCAACGGCGCGGTGGGTAACTACAACGCCCACATCGCCGCCTACCCGGAAGTCGACTGGCATCAGTTCAGCGAAGAGTTCGTTACCTCGCTGGGTATTCAGTGGAACCCGTACACCACGCAGATCGAGCCGCATGACTATATCGCTGAGCTGTTTGACTGCATCGCGCGCTTCAACACCATTCTGATCGACTTCGATCGCGACGTGTGGGGCTATATCGCGCTCAACCACTTCAAACAGAAAACCATCGCCGGGGAAATCGGCTCCTCCACCATGCCGCACAAGGTGAACCCAATTGACTTCGAAAACTCCGAAGGCAATCTCGGCCTGGCCAATGCGGTCATGCAGCACCTGGCCAGCAAACTGCCGGTTTCCCGCTGGCAGCGCGACCTGACCGACTCCACCGTTCTGCGTAACCTCGGCGTGGGCATCGGCTATGCGCTGATCGCCTATCAGTCCACCCTCAAAGGGATCAGCAAGCTGGAGCTGAACCAGGATCGCCTGCTGGACGAACTGGATCACAACTGGGAAGTACTGGCTGAGCCGATCCAGACCGTGATGCGTCGTTACGGTATCGAAAAACCGTACGAGAAGCTGAAAGAGCTGACCCGCGGCAAACGCGTGGACGCGGAAGGGATGAAGCAGTTTATTGACAGCCTCGCCCTGCCGGAAGAGGAAAAAGTGCGTCTCAAAGCGATGACCCCGGCCAACTATATCGGTCGGGCAACCACCATGGTTGACGAGCTGAAGTAATCGCCCTGCCCCTCTTTCCGCCGGAAAGAGGGGCGTTTTATCGCCGGAAAGGGATCAGATCCAAACGTCGTTCACCGCCGTCCGCTCGCCGCCCTCGTGGCCGGTATTCAACACCCCGCGCGGCTCAATCAGCATCAGCTTCGCTTCCGTCTCCGCCGAGGTCTTATGTTCCACCCCGCGCGGCACGACGATCATCTCCCCGGCCTTCACCAGCACATGCCCGTCGCGGAAGTCCACGCGCAATACCCCCTCCACCACCATCAATGTCTCATCGGTTTCCGGGTGGCTGTGCCAGATAAAGTCGCCGGCGATGCGCACGACCTTGAACTGATAGTCGTTCATTTCAGCCACCACTTTGGGCTGCCATTGTTCGCTGAACAGGGAAAATTTCTGAGCAAGATTAACGAGTTGATACATGGGCTGTCTCCTTGTGATAAAGGCAGTCAGCATAGTTCGCCTCGCCGCGGTCACGCTTGAACGATTGTGCAACCTGAACCGCGCTAGCCGCGGATCGCCCGCAGCCAGCGGCCCGGAGAGAGACCAAAGCGGCTGATAAACTGGCGCGTCATGTGGCTCTGATCGGCAAACCCCGCGTCGGCGGCAATATCCACCAGACGCTCCCCGGCGCGCATCCGCTGGCGGCAAAAATCGAGCCGACGCATCATGACGTAACGCCACGGGCTGGTGCCGTACAGCGTTCTGAAATCCCGGCTCAGGCTCCAGCGGTCCCGGCCGCTGACCTGCGACAGGGTGTCGAGGGTCATATCCTGCATAAAACAGGCATGAATATACTCCCGGGCCCTCTCCGCCGCCTGATAATCAAACGCCTGGCGACGGGAACGTTGGCCGCCGACAACGGCCAGGGTCTGCGCCAGGTCGTACAGAGCATCCTCTTCCTCCAGCGGCTCGAAGGTATCCGTGACCGCTTTCAACAGCGGCTGCGCGGCGCGACGTAGCCGTGGATCCGCCGACAAGCCGTCGGGGATAAACGGTAGTGGCCTGCCGCCGAGTATCTTCTGGATCAGCGCCGGTTCGATATAAACCATGCGGTAGTGAAACCCCGCCTCGGTGCCCGCCTCGCCATCGTGTATTTCGTCCGGATGAAGCACCATCGTTCCGCCGGGCAGGCTGTGCTGGAGTCCGCCGCGATAGTGAAAGCTCTGCACGCCGGCGATCGTCTGGCCGATGGCGTAGGTATCATGCCGGTGCGGCTCATAGCCGTGGCCGCCGAAGAAGGCTTCGATGCGTTCCGTCCGGCTGGGCGATTGCGCCAGCCTGACCCAGTCCGCGCTCTGCTGCTGAGACATAATGGATAACCTGCGACGTTCTTGAGGGGTGATTCCAGCACTATTACACAAAAAATTAACATCACCAACCCGCTCGCCGTTCGCATCCTGCCGCTGGGCGTTTACTGAAATTACGCATAGAATGAAGGAGTTCCATGCAGTATGCGCAAAGGGCGCCGCCGAATGCTGGCCAGCCCGGGGCACCAGGGGCCCTTTTTATAAAAAGCTTTATTTAACAGCCGTTTATATTTTGCGTATATAATGAGCGTCAGACTACTATCGAAAATGCTAGGGAGAACAGCCATGCGCGTACTCGTGGTTGAGGATAATGCCCTGCTGCGTCACCACCTCAAAGTTCAGCTGCAGGAGCTGGGCCATCAGGTCGATGCGGCGGAAGATGCCAGGGAAGCGGACTACTATCTGGGCGAACATCTCCCGGATATCGCCATCGTCGATCTCGGCCTGCCGGATGAAGACGGTTTATCACTGATCCGCCGCTGGCGCAGCCACGACGTGTCGCTGCCGGTGCTGGTGCTGACCGCCCGCGAAGGATGGCAGGATAAAGTGGAAGTGCTGAGCGCCGGGGCGGATGATTACGTCACCAAGCCTTTCCATATTGAAGAGGTTGCCGCCCGCATGCAGGCGCTGCTGCGCCGTAACAGCGGTCTGGCCTCGCAGGTGATCTCCCTGCCGCCGTTCCAGGTCGACCTCTCCCGGCGCGAGCTGTCGGTGAATGACCAGCCGATCAAGCTGACCGCCTTTGAATACACCATTATGGAAACCCTGATCCGTAACCGCGGCAAAGTGGTCAGCAAAGATTCGCTGATGCTCCAGCTTTACCCGGATGCCGAACTGCGAGAAAGCCACACCATCGACGTGCTGATGGGTCGGCTGCGCAAGAAAATTCAGGCTGAATACCCACAGGACGTCATCACCACGGTGCGCGGCCAGGGCTATCTGTTCGAATTGCGCTGATGAAGGGACTGTTGCGGCATATCTTCCCGCTGTCATTACGGGTTCGCTTCCTGCTGGCGACCGCCGGGGTGGTGCTGGTGCTCTCCCTGGCCTACGGCATGGTGGCCCTGGTGGGCTATAGCGTTAGCTTCGATAAAACCACCTTTCGCCTGCTGCGCGGCGAGAGCAATCTCTTTTATATGCTGGCGAGATGGGAAAACGGCGCTATTGACGTCGACATCCCGGAAAACCTGAATATGGAAAGCCCGACGGTGACCCTTATCTACGATGAGCAGGGCAAACTGCTGTGGGCGCAGCGTGATGTTCCCTGGCTGGCGAAACGCATTCAACCGGAATGGCTGAAACGCAATGGCTTCCATGAGATTGAAGCCGATGTCGACAGCAGCAGTATGCTGTTGCGCAATAACCATGAGATTCAGGAACAGCTGGACGCTATCCGCGAACAGGGCGACGACTCTGAGATGACCCACTCGGTGGCGATCAACCTCTACCCGGCCACCAGCAAAATGCCTCAGCTCAGCATTGTGGTGGTCGACACCATTCCGGTGGAGCTCAAGCGCAGCTATATGGTGTGGAGCTGGTTTGTCTATGTGCTGGCCGCCAACCTGCTGCTGGTGATCCCCCTGCTGTGGGTCACCGCCTGGTGGAGCCTGCGGCCCATTGAGTCGCTGGCCAAAGAGGTGCGCGAACTGGAGGAACATCACCGCGAAAAGCTCAATCCCAACACCACTCGCGAGCTGACCCGGCTGGTCAGCAACCTCAACCGCCTGGTTCGCAGCGAGCGCGAACGCTATGACAAATACCGCACTACCCTCACCGATCTCACTCACAGTCTGAAAACGCCGCTGGCGGTGATGCAGAGTACACTGCGCTCGCTGCGCGGCGAGAAGATCAGCGTCGACGAGGCGGAGCCGGTGATGCTGGAGCAGATAAGCCGCATCTCGCAGCAGATTGGTTATTACCTGCATCGCGCCAGCATGCGCAGCGGCGGCACCCTCTTGAGCCGGGAATTACACCCGATCGCCCCCCTGCTTGACAGCCTGACTTCCGCTCTCAACAAGGTCTATCAGCGCAAAGGGGTCAATATCTCGCTCGACATCTCGCCGGAGATCACTTTTGTCGGCGAGCAGAACGATTTTATGGAAGTGATGGGTAACGTTCTTGATAACGCCTGTAAGTATTGCCTGGAGTTCGTGGAAGTTTCCGTGCGCCAGACCACCGACAGCCATCTGCACATCCTGGTGGAAGACGATGGGCCGGGGATCCCGCAGAGCCAGCGCCGGGCCGTTTTCGACCGCGGCCAGCGGGCTGATACCCTGCGTCCCGGCCAGGGGGTAGGGCTCTCCGTTGCGCGTGAAATTGTCGAACAATATGATGGAGAGATCATCGCCGGGGAAAGCCTGCTCGGCGGCGCCTGCATGGAGGTGGTGTTTGGCCGCCAGCAGATGGAAGATAAACAGAGTTAATCGTTGAGATTTTTCACGGCGCCTGCATCGCCAGGGCGCCGCATCCGTTATAATCCCTGTCAGACACCTGCAGTGGAATATCAATATGGATTATCAATTAACGCTTAACTGGCCCGACTTTATCGAACGCTACTGGCAAAAACGGCCGGTGGTATTGAAGCGCGGCTTCGCCAATTTTATCGACCCCCTAAGCCCGGACGAACTGGCAGGACTGGCCATGGAGAGCGAGGTCGATAGCCGCCTTGTCAGCCATCAGGATGGAAAATGGCAGGTCAGTCACGGTCCTTTCGAAAGCTACGATCACCTGAGCGAAAACAACTGGTCCCTGCTGGTGCAGGCGGTTAACCACTGGCATGAACCGTCCGCAGCGCTGATGCATCCGTTCCGTGCCCTGCCGGACTGGCGTATCGACGACCTGATGATCTCCTTCTCGGTGCCGGGAGGCGGCGTCGGCCCGCATCTGGATCAGTATGATGTGTTTATCATTCAGGGCACCGGCCGTCGGCGCTGGCGCGTTGGGGAAAAGGTGCCGATGAAACAGCACTGCCCGCATCCGGACCTGCTGCAGGTTGACCCCTTCGAGGCGATCATCGATGAAGAGATGGAGCCTGGCGATATTCTCTATATTCCCCCGGGATTCCCGCATGAGGGTTATTCGCTGGAAAACTCGCTTAACTATTCGGTCGGCTATCGCGCGCCGAATGCCCGCGAGCTGTTTAGCGGCTTTGCCGACTATGTCCTCCAGCGCGAACTGGGCAGCCAGCGCTACGCCGATCCGGACGTGCCGTCCCGCGACCATCCGGCGGATATTTTACCGACCGAACTCGACCGCCTGCGCGAGATGATGCTGGGTCTGATTAACCAACCGGAGCACTTTAAGCAGTGGTTCGGCGAGTTTATCACCCAGTCGCGTCATGAGCTCGACGTCGCGCCGCCGGAGCCGCCGTATCAGCCAGATGAGATTTACGATGCCCTGCAGCAGGGCGATACCCTGGAACGCCTGGGCGGCCTGCGGGTGCTGCGCATTGACGGCGAGGTATTCGTTAACGGCGAGAAGATCAACTCCCCGCACCGTCCGGCGCTGGACGCCTTGGCCACCCATCTGACGCTGCGCGCCGACCATTTTGGCGATGCGCTGGAAGATCCTTCTTTCCTCGCCATGCTGGCAGCGCTGGTCAACAGCGGCTATTGGTTCTTTGGCGACTGAGCCATCATCCTGCCCGGCGGCGCTGCGCTTGCCGGGCCTACGGGTTCCGCGCTCACCGGCTGAACCGTAGGCCGGATAAGACGAAGCCGCCATCCGGCATCTTGTCCGACACGCGGCCTTACCGGGCCACCTGAGAAGATTAATGCCCTTTGCGTGCCGCCGTCAGCTCGGCGATACGCACGATCACCTGCACCGCTTTCTCCATTCCTTCCAGGGTGACAAACTCATGTTTGCCGTGATAGTTGTAGCCACCGGTAAACAGGTTTGGGCACGGCAGTCCCATAAATGAGAGCTGCGCGCCGTCGGTGCCGCCGCGGATCGGTTTCATCTGCGGTTCAATATCGCAGTCCACCATCGCCTGGCGGGCAATATCGACCACGTGCGGATGGGCGATCACCTGCTCATGCATATTGTAATAACTGTCCTCGATCACCAGCTCAATATAACAGTCCGGGTGCAGTCCCTTGCCGACCTTTTTGGCGATCTCCATCATCTTGCGCTTGCGCGCCTCGAAGTGCTTACGGTCAAAATCGCGGATGATGTAATGCATCTCGGCCCGATCGACGCTGCCTTTCATGCTGGTGAGGTGATAAAAACCTTCATAGCCTTCAGTGGTCTCCGGCGCTTCATCGGCCGGTACTTCGGCATGAATGCGCGCGGCCAGCGACAGCGCGTTGACCATCACCCCTTTCGCGGTGCCGGGGTGCACGTTATTACCGACAATTTTTATCGTCACCGAGGCGGCGTTGAAGTTTTCAAACTCCAGTTCGCCGACCCCGCCGCCGTCGACGGTATAGGCCCAGCGGGCGTCAAAGGCTTCGACGTCGAAATGCTTCGCCCCTTTACCCACCTCTTCATCAGGGGTGAAGGCCACGCGGATATCGCCATGAGGAATATTTTTCGCCTGCAGGGTCGCCAGCACGGTCATAATTTCGGCAATGCCGGCTTTGTCGTCCGCCCCGAGCAGCGTTTTCCCGTCGGTGGTGATCAGCGTCTGTCCCAAAAGCTGATGCAGAACCGGGAACATCACCGGGGAGAGCACCTCATCGCCGATACCCAGCGCGATATCGCCGCCGCGATAGTTTTCAACAATCTGCGGATTAACGTTTTTACCACTGAAATCCGGGGAGGTGTCGACGTGGGAGATAAAGCCGATGGCCGGGATATCGCCCTCAACGTTAGCGGGCAAAGTTCCCATTACCGTCCCTTTTTCACTCAGCGTTACCTTGACCAGTCCCATTTCTTCCAGCTGCGCCTGCAACAGGCGTAACAGCTTCCACTGCCCTTCCGTGCTGGGGACCTGACGAACGCCAGGCTTTGACTGCGTGTCCAAAGAAACGTACTGCAAAAAACGCTCAAGCAATTTATCCATGTAGCCACCCTCTTCTTTTGTGACAACATTATTCATAAGCCAGAAAAGACAAATATTGCGTCAGGTCATTTTTAGCCCGTAAAGCGAAATTTAATAACGGAACCGACGTTATGGTGTAAAGGTAGACTATGCGGGCGTATCAAGGATTGGCGATTACCCTCGTTTGCCGTAGAATGCTGGCCCTTATTAAAAACGTGCAACCCCAAAGGTGGTTAATCACAAACCCCGCAGCGGCCGGAAATTTGCCGTTGCGTCTACATGGGACAGAGTCAAAAATTGAATATACAACCGCGTTCGCGTTCGCCGCTGGTGCATCTGGCGGGAATTCGCAAGAGCTTTGATGGTAAAACGGTCATCGACAACCTTAACCTGACCATCAACAATGGTGAGTTTCTCACTCTGCTTGGCCCCTCTGGCTGCGGTAAAACCACCGTTCTGCGCCTTATTGCCGGCCTGGAAAACGTCGACAGCGGACGGATCCATCTCGAAGATCACGATATCACTCATGTTCCGGCGGAAAACCGCCACGTCAATACCGTATTCCAAAGCTACGCCCTGTTTCCGCATATGACGGTGTTCGAGAACGTCGCCTTTGGCCTGCGGATGCAGAAAACCCCGGCGGCGGAAATCACCCCACGGGTGATGGATGCCTTAAAGATGGTGCAGCTGGAGGCGTTTGCCCAGCGCAAACCACACCAGCTCTCCGGCGGCCAGCAGCAGCGCGTGGCCATCGCCCGCGCGGTGGTCAACAAACCGCGTCTGCTGCTGCTCGATGAGTCTCTTTCGGCACTGGATTACAAGCTGCGCAAGCAGATGCAGAACGAATTGAAAGCGCTGCAGCGTAAGCTCGGGATCACCTTCGTCTTCGTCACCCACGATCAGGAAGAGGCTCTGACCATGTCCGATCGCATCGTGGTGATGCGTGATGGCAAAATCGAACAGGACGGCACCCCGCGAGAGATCTACGAAGAGCCGAAGAACCTGTTTGTCGCCAGCTTTATCGGCGAGATCAATATCTTTGACGCCACGGTAATTGAACGTCTCGACGAACAGCGCGTGCGCGCCAGCGTTGAAGGACGGGAATGCAACATCACCGTCAATTTTGCCGTGGAGGCCGGCCAGCGTCTGCATGTCCTGCTGCGCCCGGAAGATCTGCGCGTCGACGAGATCCACCATAACAGCGACGCCGATGGCCTGATCGGCTATGTCCGCGAGCGCAACTATAAAGGCATGACTCTGGAGTCGGTGGTGGAACTGGAGAACGGCAAAATGGTGATGGTCAGCGAGTTCTTTAACGAAGACGACCCGGATTTCGACCACTCTCTTGACCAGAAAATGTCTATCAATTGGGTGGAAAGCTGGGAGGTGGTGCTGGCCGATGAAGAACACCAGTAAATTCCAGAATGTGGTGATCGCCACTATCGTCGGTTGGCTGGTGCTGTTTGTCTTCCTGCCCAACCTGATGATCATCGCCACCAGCTTTTTGACCCGCGACGATGCCAACTTCGTCAAACTGGTCTTCACGCTGGATAACTATTCGCGGCTACTGGATCCGCTCTATTATGACGTTCTGCTGCATTCGCTAAACATGGCGCTGCTGGCGACCCTCGCCTGCCTGGCGCTGGGCTATCCGTTTGCGTGGTTCCTCGCCCGGCTGCCGCAGAAGGTACGGCCCCTGCTGCTGTTCCTGCTGATCGTCCCTTTTTGGACCAACTCGTTGATCCGCATCTACGGGCTGAAGATTTTCCTCAGCACTAAAGGTTACCTGAACGAGTTTCTGCTGTGGCTGGGGGTGATCGACACCCCGATACGCATTATGTTCACCCACTCGGCGGTGATCATCGGCCTGGTGTACATCCTGCTGCCGTTTATGGTGATGCCGCTCTACTCCAGCATTGAGAAACTGGATCGCCCGCTGCTGGAAGCGGCGAAAGATCTCGGCGCCAGCAAGCTGCAGACCTTTATCCGCATTATCATCCCGCTGACCATGCCGGGGATCATCGCCGGCTGTCTGCTGGTGATGCTGCCGGCGATGGGGTTGTTCTACGTTTCCGACCTGATGGGCGGCGCCAAGAACCTGCTGATCGGCAACGTGATCAAAAGCCAGTTCCTCAATATCCGCGACTGGCCGTTCGGCGCGGCAACCAGCATTACCTTAACCCTGGTGATGGGCCTGATGCTGTTGATTTACTGGCGCGCGGCGCGCCTGCTGAATAAAAAGGTGGAGCTGGAATGATCGGTCGACTGCTGCGCGGCGGCTTTATGACCGCCATCTACGCGTATCTCTACATCCCTATTATTATTCTGATCGTTAACTCGTTTAACCGGTCGCGCTTCGGCATCAACTGGCAGGGGTTCACCACCGACTGGTATAGCCTGCTGATGAACAACGATAGCCTGCTGCAGGCCGCCCAGCACTCGCTGACCATGGCGGTGCTGTCGGCGACCTTCGCCACCCTTATCGGCTCGCTGACCGCCGTGGCGCTGTACCGTTACCGCTTTCGCGGCAAACCGTTTGTCAGCGGCATGCTGTTTGTGGTGATGATGTCGCCAGATATTGTGATGGCCATCTCTCTGCTGGTGCTGTTTATGCTGATCGGCGTCCAGCTTGGTTTCTGGTCGCTGCTGTTTTCGCATATCACCTTCTGCCTGCCGTTTGTGGTGGTCACCGTTTACTCCCGCCTGAAAGGCTTTGACGTGCGGATGCTGGAGGCGGCGAAAGATCTGGGCGCCAGCGAGATGACCATCCTGCGCAAAATTATCCTGCCGCTGGCCCTGCCGGCGGTAGCCGCTGGGTGGTTGCTGAGCTTCACCCTGTCGATGGATGACGTGGTAGTCTCCTCGTTCGTGACCGGTCCGGGGTATGAAATCCTGCCACTGAAGATCTATTCGATGGTCAAGGTTGGCGTTTCGCCAGAGGTGAACGCCCTGGCCACGATTTTGTTGGTTCTGTCGCTGGTGATGGTCATCGCCAGTCAGTTAATTGCACGTGATAAAACTCAGGGGACGTTAAAATGAAAAAATGGTCACGCCACCTGCTCGCGGCGAGCGCTCTGGCAATCGGCATGGGCGCTGCGCACGCGGACGATAGCAAAACGCTCTATTTCTATAACTGGACCGAGTATGTGCCGCCGGGCCTGCTGGAGCAGTTCACCAAAGAGACCGGCATCAAGGTTATCTATTCGACCTACGAGTCGAACGAAACCATGTACGCCAAGCTCAAAACCTATAAAGACGGCGCATACGACCTGGTCGTCCCGTCGACCTACTTTGTCGACAAGATGCGCAAAGAAGGTATGCTGCAGAAGATCGATAAGAGCAAGCTGACTAACTTTAGCAACCTCGATCCGCAGATGCTGAATAAACCGTTCGATCCGAATAACGACTACTCCATCCCCTATATCTGGGGGGCGACGGCCATCGGCGTCAACAGCGAGGCGATTGACCCGAAAACTATCACCAGCTGGGCCGACCTGTGGAAGCCGGAATACAAAAGCAGCCTGCTGCTGACCGACGACGCGCGCGAAGTGTTCCAGATGGCGCTGCGTAAGCTGGGCTATTCCGGCAACACCACCGACCCGAAAGAGATTGAAGCCGCCTATAACGAGCTGAAAAAGCTGATGCCCAACGTCGCAGCGTTTAACTCTGATAACCCGGCGAACCCGTATATGGAAGGCGAAGTGAACCTCGGGATGGTATGGAACGGCTCGGCTTACGTCGCCCGCCAGGCAGGTACTCCGCTGGAAGTGATCTGGCCGAAAGAGGGCGGCATCTTCTGGATGGACAGCCTGTCGATCCCGGCGAACGCCAAAAACGTCGACGGCGCGCTGAAGCTGATTAACTTCCTGCTGCGCCCGGATGTCGCCAAACAGGTCGCTGAAACCATCGGTTATCCGACGCCGAACCTTGCGGCGCGCAAGATGCTCAGCCCGGCAGTGGCCAACGATAAATCGCTCTATCCGGACGCCGCAACCATTGAGAAAGGCGAATGGCAGAATGACGTCGGCAGCGCCAGCGCCATTTATGAAGAG
Source organism: Klebsiella sp. K47 (assembly GCF_051858335.1). Classification (NCBI taxonomy): domain Bacteria; kingdom Pseudomonadati; phylum Pseudomonadota; class Gammaproteobacteria; order Enterobacterales; family Enterobacteriaceae; genus Klebsiella; species Klebsiella sp. K47. Next base: position 3,767 of record NZ_JBPYUI010000033.1, on the reverse strand, counting down.
TATTACCAGAAGCTGAAAGCGGGCCGTTAATCCCGCAGGGCGGAACCGCGGTTCCGCCTTTTTTTTGCTCTCACCTTAGCCCCGCAGCGCGCGCCAGAGGAGCGCCGGCAATTTGCGCCAGCGCGGCCGATGGTAAAAATCCACCAGCCGCTGCGCCACCGCTTCCTGCCCCCGGTGGGTGATGAACCAGGGCGGCAGGGGCATCAGCGTCAGTTCGCCATGCCAAAGACTACGCGGAAACGGCCGAAACGGCGCCTCAATCACCGTGCGCTCGGTTTTCTCCAGCATAAAGCTGTTATGCACCTTGCCCCGCCCGCTCTGAATATCGTCGAGCGTGTGGCCGGGAAACGCCCCCCACGGGCAAGGGGCTAACAGGAAGGCCACCCCGCTCCAGCAGTTGATCGCCACCGTGCCGTAGCGCAGCTCGGCGATCAGCGCATTAAAACGCTTACGTCCAATCGCTTTGCGGGTGCGCGGGTGGATCACAATATTGGCCCCCAGCGTGCCCTGCAGCCGCTGATTCGCATAGCCGATCGCCTGGCGCAGAAAGCTTTCCGCACTATCGGCCTCAAGACGGGTGACCGACAGCCCCGGGCCAAAGACCTCCTGCTGGCAGAACCCGGGATCATCGTCGGTATTCGCCACAATCAACGGCAGCGCGTCACCGCGGGCTATCTCCAGCGGCTGACGGGCGCGCAGGCGAAAGTCGGTCAGCCGGTTTTCAGCGCCGGGGTAGTAGTCCGGGCGGGTATTCGCGGCGATCAGTCGGTACAGCTGATTCAGCAAGGCCGTCGCAGGCTCCCAGCCTTGCTGCAGGATCAGCACCTGGCTGGCCACGCAGTTAAACCCGCCGTTGTTCATCTTCTGCGTCGCCAGCTGCTGCGCCTGAAAAGCGATGTCCGCCTCGCTCCACGGCCCGGGTACGATAATGGTGGGGCTGACGCCGCCCAGCTCCGAGGTCACCCGACGCGGGTTCAGCGGCGTCCCGGCGGCCCGACGCTGGCGAGCCGCTTCACCCTCGCCCCAGACGATGACGTCATGGGTGTCGCGGGAGCCGGTGATATGGATCTCATCGACAGCGGGATGGGTGGTCAGCCACGCTCCCGCCCGGGCGTCGCCGGTGACGATGCGGAGCGCATCCATGGCAATCACCGGCGCCAGGGCCTGGGCCAGCAGATCGTGCAGATAATCATTCACCGGGTTGAGCTTCAGCAGGCAGACCTGATTCTCAATAAACAGCTTGTGTAGCACATCCAGTGGCGCAATCGAGGCCACATTGCCGGCGCCAAGCACCAGCGCCAGCTTGCCTTGCCGCGCGGCAGGCGGGATGTCGTATGCCCGCGCCGCATAGCGGTCGAGATGGGCCCGGGTGACGCCTGGCTGCATCCATATCTCAGCGCGAACACCAGACAGAAGCAGCCGATCCCAGAGCGTGCCGGGCACCACCCGCAGCGCCAGGCGGCCGTCCGCCAGCGTCCGCAGCGGGATCCGCCGCAGAAAGGTCTTCTCCTCCAGTTGCTCCAGGGTGGCGATAAGCCCGTTGCAGCCGACCATTAGCGCGCAGGGGCCCGCCAGCCACTCTTCCCCCGCCAGCGGATCGCCCGCCGGCAGCCCTTTGGCCGCCGCTGCCGCGGCCACCCACGCCGGGGCAATGCCGGCCAGGGCATCCTTGATCTGGCGCAGGAGCGCCAGACGACGGTTCACTGAGGTTTCCGCCCAGCGCTGGCGCGCCGCCGACAAGGCGTGCAGGGCCGCATCATACTGAGAACAGGTCGTCAGACCGGGTCGCGCATGGCTCATTTTCCCTCACTCATTAAAATCTCTCCGTAGGCCTGGCGCAGCTGATTTTTGAGCACCTTACCCGTGGCGCTGACCGGCAGCGCATCGACAAATATCACCCGGTCCGGGATCTGCCATTTAGGCACCCGCTTCTCAAACCAGCTCAGCAGATCGGTCTCCTCCACTTCGCCCCCTTCCGCACGGACGCACAGCAGCACCGGCCGCTCGTCCCAGCGCGGATGGCGGGCGGCGATGGCCGCCGCGCTGCGCACCCCCGGATGCGCGATGGCGATATTCTCCAGCTCAACGGTGGAGATCCACTCGCCACCGGACTTGATAATATCCTTTGCCCGATCGCTGATCACCAGATAACCATTGGCGTCGAGCGTACCGATATCACCGGTATCAAACCAGCCTGCCGCGGTCAGGGCGCTCGCGTCCTGACCATAGTATTGCTCTACCACCCAGTGCCCTCTGACGGGGAGATACCCCTGGCTTTGACCATCCCGGGGCAACGGTTCGCCATCCACGTCCACCACCTGCAGTTCGATGCCGAAAATGGGCCGCCCCTGACCGGCGCGCTGCTTTTGCTGCTCCTGTGCCGGGAGCGCGTCATGTTTGCTCAACGGTGTGTTGATGGTGCCGATGGGCGATGTTTCGGTCATTCCCCAGGCGTGGGTCAGCGCAATGCCGTAATCACGCTGAAAGGCCTCGGCCATCGACGGCGGCAGCGCGGAGCCGCCGACCAGCGCACGTTTAAATTCAGGCAGCCGGACCTCTGTCCGGCGCATCGCCGCCAGCAAGCCGGCCCAGATCACCGGTACGCCAAACCCCACCGTCACCTTCTCGGCGGCCAGCAGCTGCAGCAGGCTGTCGCCATCGAGGTGCGGCCCCGGCAGCACCAGCCGCGCGCCGACCATGGCGGCGATAAACGGCGTCCCCCACGCGTTGACATGGAACATCGGCACCACCGGCAACAGGCTGTCCTTCGCCGATATGCCGGCGGCGTCCGGCTGGTTGCCGCTCAGGGCGTGCAGGACCAGCGAACGATGGGTGTTCAATACCCCTTTCGGCCGGCCGGTGGTTCCCGAGGTGTAACAGAGCGAAGCCGGAGTCAGTTCATTGAGCTGCGGCCAGCGATAGTCTGCCATCCCCTGCTGCAACAGATCGTCATAAAACAGCAATGAGGGCAGCTGGCTGAGCGCCGCTTCGCTGCGGGACTCCATCAGCACGACGTGTTTCACCGTCGGCAGCTGTGGCAGCAGCTGTGCAACCAGCGGCAAAAAGGTCTGGTCAAAAAACAGCACTTCGTCGGCAGCGTCGTTGAGGATATATCGCAGATGGTCAACCGACAGGCGCGGATTGACGGTGTGCGTCACCCAGCCGCCGGAGGCGACGGCAAAATAGATCTCCAGATGGCGGCGGTTGTTCCATGCCAGCGTGGCGCAGCGGGCACCCGGCGGCAGCCCCAGCGACGCCAGCGCCGATGCCAGCCGCTGAGCACGGCTGGCCACCTCCCCCCAGCAGCTGCGCTCCTTCTCACCGCCAGTACTCACCGAGACAATCTCGGTCTTGCTGTGATACTGCGCCGCATGGCCGAGCAGCGCGGCAGTGGTGAGATCCTGATAAATCATCGGTGACGGCATGGCGGGGTCTCCTTTACAGACGTCCGGCGGAATCGAGGGGCGCGGCGCGATCGTGCGGGCGCCTATTGAATCTGGTCTACATTTGCCGGTCTGCACAAAAAAACGTACAGAAATCAGCGGTCACACACAAAATAGAGTGGGAAATGGTTCAGAAAGGAAAAGACAAACTCATGATCGGAAGATCATTACTCAGAGAGCGTATCGCCCGACTTCGGGCCGGGCGATAGCGGTGGGGATTTACAGCAGCGCTTTCGCTTTAGCAACCACGTTATCGACGGTGAAGCCGTACTCCTCGAACAGCTGCTCAGCCGGCGCAGACTCACCGAAGGTGGTCATGCCAAC
>NZ_JBPYUI010000032.1:0-45287 GCF_051858335.1 Klebsiella sp. K47 | reverse complement strand
GCGCGGGTGAGCCTGCTGCGCGCCCTGCTGGCGCGCCCCGAGGCATTGCTGCTTGATGAGCCCTTCAGCCGCCTGGATGCCAGCCTGCGCGCCGGGTTCCGCCGCTGGGTCTTTGAAGAACTGGCCCGCCAGGCCATTCCGGCGATCCTGGTGACCCACGATCGCGAGGACTGCCCGCCGACGGGGCGCTGCCTGGCGATGGAGCGCTGGCAATGAAGGACAATAGCGTGCAAACCTGCGTTACCGCAAAGAAATCGGCGCCTGGCGAGTGGAGAATACGCCCTCCACTTTTTACCGTCGGGCATTTCGATGAAACGTGTTTCTCAATTGACCGCACTCGCCCTGCTCATGGGGCTTGCTGCTTCCACTACCTGCGCCGCTGAAACCATGCCAGCGCTCACTCTCTCCCACCTGCAACAGCAGCACGGCGTGGCCATCGACACCCGGCTGAGCGCTTATTACAACGGCTGGCCGCAGCGCGCCAACGGCCCGGAAGGCCATGAGCCGCAGGCCCTCAATCTTTCCGCCCGCTGGCTCGGCGCCATGAGCGACGATCAGCTGCGCGCCTGGGCTAAGCAGCACCAGCTCCAGTCCGATACCCCCATCGCGCTGTACGGCAGCCCGGAGGATAACGTCAGCGTCGCGGCGCGGCTGAAACAAACGGGTTTCACCCGGCTCAGCACCCTGAGCGATGCGCTGAGCCAGACCGACCGTCTGCAAAAGCTGCCGCACTTTGAACAGCTGGTCTACCCCCAGTGGCTGCACGACCTACAGCAAGGGAAAGCGGTCGCCGCCGCCCCGGCAGGCGACTGGAAAGTGTTTGAAGCCGCCTGGGGAGCGCCGAAGCTCAATCTGCTGAGCCATATCCCTGGCGCGGGCTATATCGATACCAATGAGGTGGAGAGCGAACCGCTGTGGAATAAAGTGTCCGACGCGCAGCTGAAGGCGATGCTGGCGAAGCACGGCATCCGGCATGACACCACGGTGATCCTCTATGGTCGCGACGTCTACGCCGCAGCGCGGGTGGCGCAGATCATGCTGTACGCCGGGGTCAAAGACGTGCGCCTGCTTGACGGCGGCTGGCAGACCTGGTCCGACGCCGGGCTGCCGGTAGAGCGCGGTATGCCGCCGGCGCAGCAGCCGGCGCCTGATTTCGGCGCCCCGATCCCCGGCCAGCCGCAGCTGATGCTGGATACCGAACAAGCCCGCGGGCTGCTGCATCGTCAGGACGCCTCGCTGGTCAGCGTCCGCTCATGGCCGGAGTTTATCGGCACCACCAGCGGCTACAGCTATATCAAGCCGAAGGGCGACATCGCTGGCGCCCGCTGGGGCCACGCCGGGAGCGACTCCACGCACATGGAGGATTTCCATAACCCGGACGGCACCATGCGCAGCGCTGACGATATCGCTACCCTGTGGCGCCAGTGGAACATTCTGCCAAGCCAGCAAGTGGCGTTCTATTGCGGGACCGGCTGGCGGGCCTCGGAAACCTTTATGTATGCCCGCGCCATGGGCTGGCCGCACGTCGCGGTGTACGACGGCGGCTGGTACGAATGGAGCAGCAACCCGCACAATCCGGTGGCCCGCGGAGAGCGCGGCCCGGAAAGCAGTCAGTAACTCGCCCCGCCTCAGCGCGTCGCCCTTTGTCGGCGACGCGCGATACCCCGTTTACGCTGTGGTCGTTACCCGCTTTAAGGTCTGGTAGCCACTGCAGATGCGCGTCGCCGTCGTCAGCCAGCACAGCGCGCCAAACAGCCACGCCAGCCAGGCGAAATGCGCCGGAAACAGGCAGCCAAGGACAAACAACAGGATGGTCTCCGTCCCCTCCGTCAGTCCCCCGAGATAGTACAGCGATTTATGGGCGTAGCCGGGATTGGCGATCTGGTGCCTGGCCGCCAGGGCGGCAAAAGCGAGAAAGCTGCTGCCGGTGCCGATAAAGGCAAACAGCAGCCAGCCGCCCGCCAGGGCATTGTTCAGCGGATCCGCCAGAATAAAGCCGAACGGCACCAGGGCGTAAAAGAGAAAATCCAGCGCAATATCGAGAAAGCCGCCCGCGTCCGTTAGCCCGCGCCGCCGCGCCAGAGCGCCGTCCAGGCCATCCAGCAGGCGGTTAAGGAGAATGGCCGCCAGCGCCGCGCCATACCACCCCAGCGCCAGAAAGGGCAGAGCCAGCACGCCGATGGCAAAACCGACCAGCGTCAGCCCGTCCGGTGAGATGCCGGGGCGGTCAAGGGCGCCGGCGACAGCGTTTAGCAGGGGTTTAAGGCGCGGATGCAGGTGGCTATCAAGCACGAAGGTCTCCAGCAGGGTTGGCGGTTGTCAGTTACGGTCTATGGCGGTGATAATAGGCCATATTCGTCTTATTAACCTTGATGCTTATGCTAAAAATGATTGATGTTGTCGCCGCCATTATTGAACAGGATGGCCAGATTCTGCTGGCGCAGCGTCCGCCCCACGCCGACCAGCCGGGGATGTGGGAGTTCGCCGGCGGCAAAGTGGAGCCGGGTGAAAACCAGCCGCAGGCGCTGGCCCGCGAACTGCAGGAGGAGATGGGCATCATCGCCCGCCCAGCTTGCTATATCGCTAGCCATCAGCGGGAGGTCTCCGGCCGCCGGATCCATCTGCACGCCTGGTGGGTGCCGCACTTTCAGGGCACGCCGCTGGCCCACTATCACACTCAGCTGCGCTGGTGCCTTCCCACAGAAGCGCTGGCCCTCGATCTCGCCCCGGCCGATATTCCTCTGCTGCACGCCTTTATCGCCCAGCGCCCCACCCTTTCCGTCCGCTGATCCGCCCGCCGCCTCGTCATCGCTTTTAGTTATGACGAGCGGGCAATTATAAATTTTGTTGTCGGCTCAATTTTTCCTTGCTTGCCTAAGGATTAGCGGTGTTATAGTCGGAAAATCGGTTTTTTCAAGGACCGAATCATAATAAATACATGCAACCACAACCATAAGGGGAACTGATATCTATGGATCAGACGTGCACTCTGGAAGGCTTTCTCACCCGCGTTCAACAGCGCGATCCTCATCAAACCGAATTTGCTCAAGCCGTCCGGGAGGTGATGACCACCCTGTGGCCTTTCCTTGAGGAAAATCCGCGCTATCGTCAGCTTGCTTTGCTGGAACGTCTGGTGGAACCGGAGCGCGTGATCCAGTTCCGCGTGGTGTGGGTGGACGACCGCAATCAGGTCCAGGTCAACCGCGCGTGGCGTGTGCAGTTCAACTCGGCCATCGGCCCGTATAAAGGCGGGATGCGTTTTCACCCGTCGGTTAACCTGTCGATTCTCAAATTCCTTGGCTTCGAGCAGACCTTCAAAAACGCCCTGACCACTCTGCCGATGGGCGGCGGGAAAGGCGGCAGCGATTTCGATCCTAAAGGCAAGAGCGATGGCGAAGTGATGCGTTTCTGCCAGGCGCTGATGACCGAACTCTATCGCCACCTTGGCCCGGATACCGACGTACCGGCGGGCGATATCGGCGTCGGCGGTCGCGAAGTCGGCTTTATGGCCGGAATGATGCGCAAGCTCTCCAACAACAGCGCCTGCGTCTTCACCGGTAAAGGACTCTCCTTTGGCGGCAGCTTGATCCGTCCGGAAGCCACTGGTTACGGCCTGATCTACTTCACCGAAGCGATGCTCAAACGTCACGGCCTCGGCTTCGAAGGCGCTCGCGTGGCGGTCTCCGGCTCCGGCAACGTCGCGCAATACGCCATTGAGAAAGCGATGGAGCTTGGCGCGCGGGTGGTGACGGCCTCCGACTCCAACGGCACCGTCGTTGACGAAGCGGGCTTCACCAAAGAAAAACTGGCCCGCCTGATCGACATTAAAGAGCGTGCCCACGGCCGCGTGGCCGATTACGCCCGCGAATTTGGCCTCACCTATCTTGAAGGCCAGCAGCCGTGGTCAGTGCCGGTGGATATTGCCCTGCCTTGCGCGACCCAGAACGAACTGGACGTCGATGCCGCCCGCCAGCTGATTGCCAATGGCGTCAAGGCCGTGGCGGAAGGCGCCAACATGCCGACCACCATCGCCGCAACCGACCTGTTCCTGGAAGCTGGCGTGCTGTTTGCCCCGGGCAAAGCGGCCAACGCCGGCGGCGTGGCGACTTCCGGTCTGGAGATGGCGCAGAACGCCGCGCGCATGGGCTGGAAAGCGGAAAAAGTGGATGCCCGCCTGCATCACATCATGCTGGATATCCACCACGCTTGCGTGCAGTACGGCGGCGAAGCGAAGCAGACCAACTACGTGCGCGGCGCGAATATCGCCGGTTTCGTGAAGGTTGCGGATGCTATGCTGGCCCAGGGCGTGATTTAACCTCCCCTAACTCCATCCCGGCGGCAGCCCGCCGGGATGCGTCTCACGACGTCATCGTGATCACAACTTTCCCCAGATGCTGACCACTGTCCAGACAGGCATGGGCCTCGGCAATCTCCGCCATCGGGTAGCTGGCGTAGATCAGCGGCTTGCATTTCCCTGCCTCTAGCAGCGGCCAGACGTGGCGGCGCAGCGCCTCGGCAATCTGTTGTTTCTCCGCCGCCGTCCGGCCGCGCATGGTCGAGCCGGTGACGGTGGCTCGCTTGAGCATCAGAGTCTGAATATCAACCTCATGAGCGATTCGCCCGCCCATAAAGCCGATGATGACCAGTCGTCCATCCTTTTTCAGTAGCCCAAGGTTGCGGTTAAAGTAAGGGCCGCCAACAATATCCAGAATGACGTCCACCCCTTCATCGTTGGTCAGCTGGCCGATTTTCTCGGCAAAATCATCGGTTTTGTAGTTAATCGCCGTAGCATAGGGACGTAGCGCAGCAATTTTTTCGTCCTGGCCGACGGTGGCATAGACGGTCATCCCCAGCGCGTGGCACAGCAGGACCGCGGTGGTGCCAATCCCGCTGGCGCCGCCGTGGACCAGAATGCTTTCGCCAGGCTGCAGCTTACCCAGCTGGAAGACGTTCGCCCAGACGGTGAAGAAGGTTTCCGGAATGGCGGCCGCTTCGCTAAAGCTGAGGCCCGCCGGGATCGGCAACGTCTGGCCTGCCGGCACGGCGCAGTATTCGGCATAGCCGCCGCCGTTGGTCAGCGCGCAAACGCGATCGCCGGGCGTAAACGCTGTGACCTGCGCGCCGACCTTAACAACCACGCCCGCCACCTCGAGGCCGGGCACGGGGGTGACGCCCTCAGGCATCGGATACAGACCCTGGCGCTGCAGAATATCCGGCCGGTTGACGCCCGCCGCCTTCACCTCAATGAGCACCTCATGCTCCCCGATGGTGGGGATCTCCCCTTCGCGGATCTGCAATACCTCCGGGCCGCCCGGTTGGCTGATAGCAATATATTTCACGGGTCCTCCTTATCGCCTGTGAGAGAAATGGGGCATCGGCATCAGGAAAAGCGCAGCGGGCATCCCCTGCTCAGGGGCCCCGCGTCCAGGCTCTTCCCGGCTGTTTAGTGTAGACCATTGGCCTGACTGGCGGAGAAGCGGTGGCCGTGGGGTAACGCATCCTCGCGACCACCGGCGGGTTACTGCGGCGGCGGCGCGGTATCGTCTGCCGCTTTTTTGCCTTTCGGCTTCCCTTTACCTTTGCTGAACGACTTCTTCGCCCCGCCCGGCGCCACCAGGCCGCGGAACTGACGCACCGGCGTGCTGCGCGCCTGATCGATCAGTTGATACAGCGTCCCCACCAGCGGCTGCATAAAGTCCTGATAGCGGCACTGTTTCTCGCTGATCTGCGTCAACACCGACTCCCAGTGGGCGGTCATGTCCGGTCGCCCGGCCATCTCCGGCAGGGAATGAATGAGCGCCCTGCCGGCCTCCGAAGAGTGGATATAGCGCCCCTTTTTGCTCAGGAAACCACGCTTGAACAGCAGCTCGATAATCCCTGCGCGGGTAGCTTCCGTGCCGAGGCCGTCGGTGGCGCGGAGGATCTTCTTCAGATCTTTATCCTGCACGAAGCGGGCAATCCCGGTCATCGCCGACAGCAGCGTGGCGTCGGTAAAGTGGCGCGGCGGCTGGGTCTGACGCTCCACCACCTCGCCCCTCTCGCACAGCAGTTCATCGCCTTTGGCCACCACCGGCAGCGGCGTGCCGTCGTTCTCTTCATCGCGCTCTTTGCTGCCAAGCAGCGTCCGCCAGCCCGCCTCGGCCAGAAAACGCGCCTTGGCGACAAACTTGCCGTTGGCGATCTCAAGATCAATCTGGCATTTGCGGAACACTGCGTCAGGGCAGAACTGCATCAGATACTGGCGGGCGATCAGGGTGTACACCTTCGCTTCGTTATCGGTGAGCTTCACCTGGCTGCTGCGGGCGGTTGGGATAATCGCATGGTGCGCGTCGACCTTTTTATCATCCCAGCAGCGGTTGCGGATCTCCGGATCCACTACCGGCTGCGGCAGCAGGTCCGCCGCATGGACGGCAATCGCATTCAACACCGCATGGCGGCCAGCGAAGTGCTCTTCCGGCAGATAGCGGCTGTCCGAACGCGGATAGGTGATGAGTTTGTGGGTTTCGTACAGCTTCTGGCAGATATCCAGCACGTTCTGCGCGCTGAAGCCGAAACGTTTGGCCGCCTCAATCTGCAGCGCCGACAGCGAGAACGGCAGCGGCGCGGGTTCGGAATCGCGCTTATCGTTATAGCCGGTGACGCTTGCCGGCTGGCCTTCGATGCGCTTAACCACATGCTCGGCCAGCGGACGATGCAGCAGGCGCCCTTCTTCATCCTGGTAAGGTTCGCAGGCTTCGCTCGGCACCCAGGTGGCGACAAAACGCTCCTCCTGCGGCGTGACGATATGCGCCTTCACGTCGAAGAAATCTTTGGCGACGAAATTTTCAATCTCTTCATCGCGACGGACCACCAGGCCAAGTACCGGGGTCTGCACCCGCCCCACCGAGAGCACCCCCTGATAGCCGGCGTTGCGCCCCAGCAGGGTGTAGGCGCGGGTCATATTGATGCCGTACAGCCAGTCGGCGCGGGCCCGCGCCAGCGCCGACACGCAGAGCGGCACGAACTCGCTGTTGGCGCGCAGACGGTTGATCGCCCGCTCCACCGCCTGCGGGTTGAGATCGTTAATCAGACAGCGCTGCACCTGCTGACGCTTCTCCGGCGCCAGCTGCAGGTAGTCGAGTACTTCGTCCACCAGCAGCTGCCCTTCTCTGTCCGGGTCGCCGGCGTGGATAACCTCCTCGGCGTCGCCGAGCAGGCGCTTGATGACATTCAGCTGTTTGGTGACCGAGGGCTTTGGCTGCAGCTGCCATTTCTCCGGCACAATCGGCAGATCGTTGAGATTCCACCGGGCATAGCGGCTGTCGTAGATGTCCGGCTGCGCCTGCTCCAGCAGGTGGCCGATACACCAGGTGACCACCTGCCCGTTGCCGCACTCAATATAGCCATCGCCTTTGCGGTGCGGTTTAGGCAACACATCGGCGATAGCCCGACCGAGACTCGGTTTTTCTGCAATAAACAACCGCATCGAATCAACGGATCTCGATCATGGGTCGCCCGCCGCGGGCGGTCACCAGCTCGCCGATGGCGGCCAGCTTAATGCCGAACTCCGCCGCGGCGGCCTGAACTTCCGCCTCCGCCTCCGGGGTCACCGCCAGCAGCAGACCGCCGGAGGTCTGCGGATCGCACAGCAGATCCCGCCACTCCGTCGGCATCTCGCCCATGAGATGGCCGTAGCTGGCAAAGTTGCGCCCGGTGCCGCCCGGCACCGCGCCGGCGGCGATATAGTCCTCCACCCCCGGCAGTTTTGGGATATCGGCATAGCGCAGCTGCGCCTGCACGCCGGCCCCGCGGCACACCTCGCTGAGGTGGCCGAGCAGGCCAAAGCCGGTGACGTCGGTCATCGCCTTCACCCCGTCGATGGCGGCAAACGCGGCGCCGGCGAGGTTCATCTGGCACATGGTCTCCGTCGCTAACCCTTGATGCTCTGGCTTGAGCAGCGATTTTTTCTCTGCAGTGGTCAGTACGCCGATCCCCAGCGGTTTAGTAAGATACAGTTTGCAACCCGCCTGGGCGGTGCTGTTTTTCTTGATGCGCTCGGTGGGCACCACGCCGGTGACCGCCAGACCGAAGATCGGCTCCGGGGCGTCAATGGAGTGGCCGCCCGCCAGCGCGATCCCCGCCTGCTGGCAGGCAAAGCGCCCGCCCTCCACCACTTCGCGGGCGATTTCCGGCGCCAGGGTGTTGATCGGCCAGCCGAGGATGGCAATCGCCATAATCGGTTTCCCGCCCATAGCGAAAATATCGCTGATGGCGTTGGTGGCGGCGATGCGGCCAAAGTCGAACGGGTTATCGACAATCGGCATAAAGAAATCGGTGGTGCTGACGATCGAGGTGCCATTACCGAGATCGTAAACGGCGGCATCATCGCTGGTTTCGTTGCCGACAAGCAGGTTTGGGTCGACAAACTTCGCCTGCTCGCTATGCAGGATAGTTTCCAGCACTTTCGGGGAAATTTTACAACCACAACCGGCTCCGTGGCTGTATTGCGTTAAACGAATGGCTTGCTCGCTCATGGACATCTCCTGTCATTGCAATCCCGCTATGTTAGCGCCCAAACGCCAGGGTGGTAAGTACGACAGTCTGAAATCGCGTATGGTTGCTCATTAAGCAGACAAAAAGCCGTTTTTGCGAGACGCGACAATTTTTTCCCGACCATTTTCACTTTTACTTAAAGATGACAGAAATGTGACAGCACAGGACTGTCTTCTCTGGAATGATTATGACGTAAGGAAATTCTAATGAAAAAGCGTGTTCTTGCCCTTTGCCTGGCCAGTTTCTTCTCCGTTAACGCCTTTGCTCTGGTTCCCCCCGGGAACGATGTCACCACCAAGCCCGATCTCTACTATCTGACCAATGCCCAGGCCATCGACAGCCTGGCGCTGTTGCCACCACCGCCGGCGGTGGGCAGTATCGCATTTTTAAACGATCAGGCGATGTATGAGCAAGGACGTCTGCTGCGCAATACCGAGCGCGGGAAGCTGGCGGCAGAGGATGCCAACCTCAGCGCGGGCGGCGTGGCCAACGCCTTCTCCAGCGCCTTTGGTTCGCCGATCACCGAGAAAGACGCGCCGCAGCTTCACAAACTGCTGACCAATATGATTGAAGACGCCGGCGACCTGGCGACCCGCAGCGCGAAAGAGAAATACATGCGCATTCGCCCGTTTGCGTTCTATGGCGTCTCCACCTGCAACACCACCGAACAGGACAAGCTGGCGAAAAACGGCTCTTACCCGTCCGGGCATACCTCTATCGGCTGGGCCACCGCCCTGGTGCTGGCGGAGATCAACCCGCAGCGGCAAAACGAGATTTTGAAGCGCGGCTATGAGCTCGGCGAGAGCCGGGTGATCTGCGGCTATCACTGGCAGAGCGATGTCGATGCGGCGCGCATCGTCGGCTCCGCGGTGGTCGCTACGCTGCACACCAACCCGGCCTTCCAGCAGCAGTTGCAGAAAGCCAAAGACGAATTCGCGAAAAGGCAGAAGTAACGTCATCGCCGTTGCATTCCCGGATGCGGCGCCTGGCGCGCCTTGTCCGGGCTACAAAAACCGCGATTGATTCGAATGGTAGGGGTTGTAGGCCGAGTCAGGCGCGAGCCGCCACCCGGCATAGATGCGGCTCCGAGCCTGCTGCCATCGCCCGGCGGCGCTGCGCTTGCGCGGCCAGCCGGACGGTTCCCTCTCCCTCCGGGAGAGGGCCAGGGTGAGGGGAAGCACTGCAGTGTGGTTGTTTATGTTATCTGTGGCTTCAGCGTAGTTTGCACTCCCGGTTAATCGTCTGCGTTATGTCACTCATGGCGCCGGGAGCGCACAGGGGGCGGCCAGTCGCCGCCGCCCCCTGTACCCCCGGGCTCCGGCCAGCAAAATCGCCGCTGCGCGGTCCCTTCGACTTATCCCTGCAGGCTTCGGGTCGGGCCGAGGCAGCATCTCTGCAAAACACGGCCCTCAGCCCGCATCCATGCGGGCTGCCCCGGCCTGCCGGGAACGTCTCAGCGATTTTGAGGCCGTCAGCACCGGCAGTTTCAGCAAGAAAAGTGAATAAATTAACGACAGGTCGTACGAACGTAGGCCGGGTAAGGCGCAGCCGCCACCCGGCACAAAATCAGCTCTGTGCCCGCTGTCCTTGCCCGGCGGCGCTGCGCTTGCGCGGGCCTACAGACAATCAGAGCCGGATGCGTTGGCCGGGTAAGGCATAAGCCGCCACCCGGCATAATACACGCGGACTCAGAATCGCGTCACAAACGGCGCGGTATCCGGCAGGGCAATGGTGGTTGAGGCTTTTAGCTGCGGCGTCCCCAGATAGAGGAAGCCGACAATTTTATCCTGTTCGCGGCACTCGAAGCCGGCCCGCACCACCGGACTCTCGGTCAATGCTCCGCTGCGCCAGATACCGTTGAATCCCTGAGCCAGGGCCGCCATCTGCATCGCCATCACCGCGCAGCCAGCGGACATTTCCTGCTCCCAGCGCGGCACCTTAGGGTGGTCTTCACAGCGCGCGACCACGGTAATAATCAGCGGCGCGCGGAACGGCGCATTGCGGGCTTTCTCAATTCCCTTCTCATCCTGGCCGGCCTCTCTGGCCCCTTTTTCCAGCAACTGGCTGAAGCGCTCGCGGCCGTCATCGGCGATAATAAAGAAGCGCCACGGCTGCAGGGTGCCATGATCCGGGGCGCGCAGCCCGGCGCGCAGAATGTTTTCCAGCTGTTCGCCCGCCGGGGCAGGTTCCGCCAGGCGGGAAGCGCTCCGGCGATTAAGCAGTAGATCGAGAGCATCCATCTGTATAACTCCTGTGATGTCATTTTTCATAAAATTAACATGCACAAGGATTTTGTTACAGCGCGGTCGGTGATTCCTGCTGACAACCGACGGCTCACTCTTTAGGATAGCCAGACGCGGCGGCCCCTGCGGCCTGCCCTTTTTAGATAACGTTAGGGAGAAGACATGCGAACCCTTTGGCGACTGATTGCCAGCTTTTTTAAATGGACGTGGCGGATACTCAACTTTATTCGCAAACTGGCCCTCAATGCGATCTTCCTGGTGCTGGTGCTGGTGTGTATCGGCATCTGGAGCCAGTTCAGCAGCACCACCAGCGAACATGCCGCGCGCGGCGCGCTGTTGCTGGATATTACCGGCGTGGTGGTGGATAAACCATCCGCCAGCAGCAAGCTCGGCGTGATTGGCCGCCAGCTGTTTGGCGCCAGCTCGGACCGTCTGCAGGAGAACTCCCTGTTCGATATCGTGCAGACCATTCGCCAGGCGAAGGATGACCGCAATATCACCGGTATTGTGCTGGATCTGAAAAACTTCGTCGGCGGCGACCAGCCATCCATGCAGTACATCGGCAAAGCGCTGCGCGAATTCCGCGATAGCGGCAAACCGGTGTATGCCGTCGGCAGCAGCTACAGCCAGGGCCAGTACTACCTGGCGAGCTTCGCCAACAAAATCTGGCTCTCGCCGCAGGGCGAGGTAGACCTGCACGGCTTCGCTACCAACGGGCTATATTACAAATCGCTGCTGGATAAGCTGAAGGTCTCCACCCATGTCTTCCGCGTCGGCACCTATAAATCCGCCGTCGAGCCATTCATCCGCGATGATATGTCCCCTGCCGCCCGCGAAGCGGATAGCCGCTGGATTGGCGAACTGTGGCAGAACTACCTCAACACCATTGCCGCCAACCGCCAGATCACCGCCCAGCAGCTCTTCCCGGGCGCCCAGGGCATTATCGATGGTCTGCGTAAGGTGGGCGGCGATACGGCGAAATATGCGCTGGACAATAAGCTGGTGGATGAGCTGGCGACCTCCACGGAAGTGGAAAAGGCGCTGACCAAACAGTTTGGCTGGAGCAAAGCGGATAACAATTACCGGGCGATCAGCTATTACGACTACAACGTGAAGACGCCGTCTGACCAGGGTTCCGCCATCGCGGTAATCTTCGCCAACGGCGCCATCATGGACGGTGAAGAGACCCCGGGCAACGTCGGCGGCGATACCACCGCAGCGCAAATTCGCGATGCGCGCCTCGATCCGAAAATTAAGGCCATCGTTCTGCGCGTAAACAGCCCGGGCGGCAGCGTAACCGCATCGGAAATCATTCG
Organism: Klebsiella sp. K47; assembly: GCF_051858335.1. Lineage (NCBI taxonomy): Bacteria > Pseudomonadati > Pseudomonadota > Gammaproteobacteria > Enterobacterales > Enterobacteriaceae > Klebsiella > Klebsiella sp. K47. The sequence continues at coordinate 33,196 of NZ_JBPYUI010000032.1, read as the reverse complement.
TGAAGAGCTGGCGGCAGCCAAAGCCGCCGGTAAACCGGTAGTGGTCTCGATGGGCGGCATGGCGGCGTCCGGCGGCTACTGGATCTCCACCCCAGCGGATTACATCGTGGCGAACCCAAGCACCCTCACCGGCTCCATTGGCATCTTTGGGGTGATCAACACCGTGGAAAATACCCTCGGGTCGATTGGCGTCCACACCGACGGCGTCGCCACGTCGCCGCTGGCGGATGTCTCCAGCACCAAAGCGCTACCGCCGGAAGTGCAGCAGCTGATGCAGTTGAGCATTGAGAATGGCTATCAGCGCTTTATCACCCTGGTGGCTAACGCCCGTAAGAGCACGCCGGAGAAAATCGACCAGATCGCCCAGGGCCACGTCTGGACCGGGGAAGATGCTAAAGCCAACGGCCTGGTCGACAGCCTCGGCGACTTCGACGACGCGGTGGCCAAAGCCGCCGAGCTGGCGAAGCTGAAAACCTGGCACCTCAACTACTACCAGGAAGAGCCGACCTTCTTCTCGATGGTGCTCGATAGCCTGACCGGCTCGGTACGCGCCTCGCTGCCGGCGGCCATTCAGGCCTGGCTGCCTGCGCCGGTCGCCGCGGCGGCCGAGACGGTGAAAGCGGAGAGCGACAAGCTGGCGGCGTTTAACGACCCGCAGAATCGCTATGCCTACTGCCTGACCTGCGCTAACATCCGTTAATACGCAGCGGCTGCCCCGTCTCCCGGGGCAGCCTTTTTCCCTCTCCTGCCAACACTGCCACAAAGCCCGCGACCGACGCTGTATTTTTTCCTGCGTCTCTTTATACTGCGCCTGTCTACGACCAACCTAAGCGATGCTATGCAAAAAAAATCGATTTACGTTGCCTACACCGGTGGGACCATCGGTATGCAGCGCTCTGAACACGGCTATGTACCCGTTTCCGGCCATCTGCAGCGTCAGCTGGCGCTGATGCCGGAGTTCCATCGTCCGGAGATGCCGGACTTCACGATCCATGAATACCATCCGCTGATGGATTCATCCGATATGACCCCCGAGGACTGGCAGCACATCGCCGACGATATCCGCAGCCATTATGAGGAGTATGATGGCTTTGTGATCCTCCACGGAACTGACACCATGGCGTTTACCGCCTCGGCGCTGTCGTTCATGCTGGAAAACCTTGGCAAGCCGGTCATTGTGACAGGGTCACAAATCCCGCTGGCCGAGCTGCGTTCCGATGGTCAGATTAACCTGCTCAACGCCCTGTACGTCGCCGCCAACTATCCGATTAACGAAGTGGCGCTGTTCTTCAACAATCGACTGTTCCGCGGCAACCGCACCACCAAAGCCCATGCCGACGGCTTCGACGCTTTCGCCTCGCCAAACCTTGCCCCGCTGCTGGAGGCCGGGATCCATATTCGCCGTCTCGGTACTCCGCCGGCGCCGCAGGGCAGCGGAGATCTTATCGTGCACCCCATCACTCCGCAGCCGATTGGCGTGGTGACGATTTACCCCGGCATCTCCGCCGACGTGGTGCGCAATTTTCTGCGCCAACCGGTGAAAGCGCTGATCCTCCGCTCCTATGGCGTCGGCAATGCCCCACAGAATGGCGAGTTTATTCAGGTGCTGGCGGAAGCCAGCCAGCGCGGTATTGTGGTGGTCAATCTGACGCAGTGCATGTCCGGAAAGGTGAACATGGGCGGCTATGCCACCGGCAACGCCCTCGCCCAGGCGGGGGTCATCAGTGGTTTCGATATGACAGTGGAAGCGACGCTGACCAAGCTACACTATCTGCTTAGCCAGCAGCTGGACGTTGACGCCATTCGCGCGGCGATGCAGCAAAATCTGCGTGGCGAACTCACCCCCGACGAGGCTTAAGGAGGACGTATGGCACATCGAGCGCTGTTACTGGTTGATTTGCAGAACGACTTTTGCGCCGGCGGCGCGCTGGCGGTTCCTGAAGGCGACAGTACCGTCGACGTAGCCAATGCGCTTATCGACTGGAGCCTGGCGCGCGGCGAGCCCATCGTCGCCAGCCAGGACTGGCATCCGGCGGATCACGGCAGTTTCGCCAGCCAGCACCAGGTGGAACCCTACACCGAGGGCGAGCTGGACGGCCTGGCGCAAACTTTCTGGCCGGATCACTGCGTGCAGCACAGCGAAGGCGCGGCGCTGCATCCGCTGCTCAAGCAGCAGGCGATCGCCGCTGTGTTCCACAAAGGGCAAAACCGGATCATCGACAGCTATAGCGCTTTCTTTGACAACGGTCACCGGCAGAAAACCGAACTGGACGGCTGGCTGCGTGGTCAGGGGATCGTGGAGCTGACCGTTCTCGGCCTCGCCACCGATTACTGCGTTAAGTTCACCGTGCTGGATGCCCTGGCGCTGGGCTACGCGGTCAACGTCATCACCGACGGCTGTCGCGGCGTAAATCTGCAGCCACAGGACAGCAGCCAGGCGTTTATGGAGATGGCCGCCGCGGGCGCCACGCTCTATACCCTCGACGACTGGCGGGAAACTCAGGCCTGATCCCTCCCCCCCGGCGCCCTCGCGCCGGGTCTTCTTCTGCCGCCTCGCTATTGTCCATAAATTGAACTCTCTCGCAGTTTCAACAGGTTATTGCTGCTAGTCTGGCAAGGCTGTTTTTTCGCCACGCCATTTCCGTGGCGTGGTTATTTTTATGTCAAAGAGGAACCACTATGAAACGTTTGCCCTTGCTGGCAGCTTTGCCCTTGCTTTGCGCTTCCGCGCTCTCTGCCCAACCGCTGATGTCCGTCGGCTATTTTAACGGCGGCGGCGACGTCACCGCCGGGCCGGGCGGTGATATCGATAAGCTGGACGTCCGGCAGATCACCCATCTCAACTACTCGTTTGGCCTTATCTATAACGATGAAAAAGACGAGACCAATGCGGCCCTGAAGGATCCTGCTCATCTGCACGAGATCTGGCTGTCGCCGAAGGTGCAGGCGGATCTGCAAAAGCTCCGCGCCCTGCGTAAACAGAATCCGGACCTCAAAGTCCTGCTGTCGGTCGGCGGCTGGGGCGCGCGTGGTTTCTCCGGCGCGGCGGCGACCGCAGAAAGTCGCGCCGTCTTTATTCGTTCCGCGCAGAAAATCATCCAGCAATATGGTCTGGACGGCATTGACCTCGACTGGGAGTTTCCGGTCAACGGCGCCTGGGGACTGGTGGCCAGCCAGCCGGCTGACCGCGACAACTTCACTGCCCTGCTGAAATCGCTGCGTGAGGCAGTCGGTGAGCAAAAGCTGGTGACTATCGCCGTGGGCGCCAATGCCGAGAGCCCGAAAAGCTGGGTGGACGTCAAAGCGGTGGCCCCGGTGCTGAACTACATCAACCTGATGACCTACGACATGGCCTACGGCACGCAGTACTTCAACTCGAATCTGTATGACTCCAGCCACTGGCCGACGGTCGCCGCAGCGGATAAATACAGCGCCGATTTTGTGGTCAACAATTACCTGGCCGCCGGGCTTAAACCCAGCCAGATGAACCTCGGGATTGGTTTTTATGGCCGGGTACCGAAACGGGCGGTCGAGCCGGGGATTGACTGGACGAAAGCGGATGCGCAAAACAATCCGGTCACCCAGCCCTATTTTGGGCCACAACAGATCGCGCTGTTTGCCTCGCTGGGCTATGACCTGAGCAAAGACACCTATGTGAAATACAATGATATCGTGGGCAAACTGCTCAACGATCCGCAAAAGCGTTTTACCGAGCACTGGGACGATGAGGCGAAGGTTCCGTGGCTGTCGGTGCAGTCCGCAGAGGGCAAGCCGCTGTTCGCCCTCTCCTATGAGAACCCGCGCTCGGTAGCCATTAAGGCGGACTATATCAAGGCGAAGGGCCTCGCCGGGGCCATGTTCTGGGAATATGGCGCCGATGACCAGAATCAGCTGGCCCGTCAGCTGGCGGAATCGCTGGGGATCAAACACTAATCATGGCTGTTCCGCCGCATCGTCGGCACCGAGAGGCGTGACGCAGGCAGCATCGCCTGCAATGCAGGTATATCGCGCCGCCCGGGATAGGTTATGATGCCTGTTATCCGCTGCGCCAGGGGTTGGCGCAGCTTAACCGTTTGACAGGAGGCAGGGGGCCATGGCCTATATCCCCAAAAATTACGCACGTCTGGAAGTGGGTTACCGCGAAAAGGCGCTCAAGCTTTTTCCCTGGGTGTGCGGACGCTGCTCACGGGAGTTTGTCTACTCCAATCTGCGCGAGCTGACGGTGCACCACATCGATCACGACCACTCCAATAACCCGGAAGATGGCAGCAACTGGGAGATGTTGTGCCTGTACTGTCACGATCACGAACATTCCAAGTACACCGAAGCCGATCAGTATGGCTCCACGGTGGTGGCAGGGGAAGATGCGCAAAAGAGCGTCGGCGAGGCCACCTACAACCCGTTTGCCGATCTGAAAGCGATGATGAACAAAAAGTAAGCGAAGCGGCTGACCGCCGGACGCGGTCATTCGACATGACGCCATCCGGCGCGCGGTTACCCGACGCCGGAACGTCTCACCGCCGGCCGGCGGTTTATTGCAGTTTAACGGTGGCGATCGGCTTCGGCACGATGCCAAAATCCTCTTTCAGCTGCTGTTTGCTCTTCATTACCATCTGCCCGCTGGTGTCGATGGTCATGTGCTGGGCGTCGGTGTTATACCGGGCCTGCCAGAGCATCACCAGCTGCAGGCTATTTTCCTTCTGCTCCGGCGTCAGCGCGACGCCATCCGGCCATTTTCCCAGCTCTACCGCCGTCGCCAGACGCTGATACACTTCCGGCGTCATACTGTCGATAATTTGCTCAATATCCATCTTCCGCTCACCTCCGCCTGGAATAATTTGCTGAATCGTTTCTTCAACCCTTGATTTGCTCGCCATTTTGCTCATCGGTGAAGCTCAGCGATGCCGAGTTGACACAATACCGCTCGCCGGTCGGCTGCGGACCATCCGGAAACACGTGGCCGAGATGGGCATCACAGTTTCCGCAACGGATCTCAATGCGCTGCATGCCGTGCGAATTGTCGGTCAGATAGCGAATGGCCTCCGCGCTTACCGGCTCGTAGAAGCTCGGCCAGCCGCAGCCGGAGTCGTATTTAGTCTGGGAGTTAAACAGCGGCGCATCGCACACCAGGCAGTGGTACACGCCATTTTTCTTGTTGTGCAACAGCCGTCCGGTGAAAGGCGGTTCGGTGCCATGATGCTGCGTCACGTAAAACTGCATTTCGCTCAAGCCATTTTTCAGCTCTTCCGGGGTGGGTTTATTCGCCATGGGCTTACATCTCGCTTTGCAATGGACTACTTTCGCTCCAATTCTAACAAAACATTAACAATGAAGCGTACACTTTTGTTCTAAACTTATCCGGTGCCCACAGGCAGCCAGATAATTGTGACTTAAATCACGTTTTTATCTTAAATGCCCTTTAAAATTCCGCGCGCAGCCCCCATATGGAATTGGGCTCAAAGGGAAAGTGAGGCAAATCAATCGCGCAAAGGTCTGCTCAGGATTGATTTGTCGCAATGATTGACACGATTCCGCTTGACGCTGCGTAAGGTTTTTGTAATTTTACAGGCAACCTTTTATTCACTAACAAATAGCTGGTGGAATATATGACTATCAAAGTAGGTATCAACGGTTTTGGCCGTATCGGTCGCATTGTTTTCCGTGCTGCTCAGAAACGTTCTGACATCGAGATCGTTGCAATCAACGACCTGTTAGACGCAGAGTACATGGCTTACATGCTGAAGTATGACTCCACTCACGGTCGTTTCGACGGTACCGTTGAAGTGAAAGACGGTCATCTGGTCGTTAACGGTAAAAAAATCCGTGTTACCGCTGAACGTGACCCGGCTAACCTGAAGTGGGACGAAGTTGGTGTTGACGTTGTTGCTGAAGCAACCGGTATCTTCCTGACCGACGAAACCGCTCGTAAACACATCACCGCTGGCGCGAAAAAAGTCGTTCTGACTGGCCCGTCCAAAGACAACACTCCGATGTTCGTTCGCGGCGCTAACTTCGACGCTTACGCTGGCCAGGACATCGTTTCCAACGCTTCCTGCACCACCAACTGCCTGGCGCCGCTGGCTAAAGTTATCAACGACAACTTCGGTATCGTTGAAGGCCTGATGACCACCGTCCACGCTACCACCGCTACTCAGAAAACCGTTGATGGCCCGTCTCACAAAGACTGGCGCGGCGGCCGCGGCGCAGCTCAGAACATCATCCCGTCCTCTACCGGCGCTGCTAAAGCAGTAGGTAAAGTACTGCCAGAACTGAACGGCAAACTGACCGGTATGGCGTTCCGCGTTCCGACTCCGAACGTATCTGTTGTTGACCTGACCGTTCGTCTGGAAAAAGCAGCGTCCTACGAAGAAATCAAGAAAGCCATCAAAGCCGCTTCTGAAGGCGCTATGAAAGGCGTTCTGGGTTACACCGAAGACGACGTTGTTTCTACCGACTTCAACGGCGAAGTTTGCACTTCCGTGTTCGATGCTAAAGCGGGTATCGCACTGAACGACAACTTCGTGAAACTGGTTTCCTGGTACGACAACGAAACCGGCTACTCCAACAAAGTTCTGGATCTGATTGCCCACATCTCCAAATAAGTTGAGATGAAAAAGTAATCTGTAAGAGCGACTTCGGTCGCTCTTTTTTTTGTCTGCAGAGATAGGATTGCACAATGATAAATAAAATTTTTGCTCTCCCGGTGAATGAAACCATTTCTCCCGTGATCTCCCGTCGCCAGCTGGACGACCTGGAGCTGATTGTCATCGACCATCCGCAGGTGAAAGCCTCTGTGGCGCTGCAGGGGGCGCACCTGCTCTCCTGGAAACCCGCCGGTGAAGAAGAAGTTCTGTGGCTGAGCAACAACACCCCGTTTAAACAGGGCGTCGCCCTGCGCGGCGGCGTGCCGATTTGCTGGCCCTGGTTTGGTCCTTCTGCGCAGCAAGGTCTGCCGTCGCACGGCTTTGCCCGCAATCTGCCATGGACCCTGGAAGGTCATGACGAAGACGACAGCGGCGTAATGTTGACCTTTGCGCTCCAGCACAGCGCTGAAACCATGAAGCTCTGGCCGCACGAGTTCACCCTCTATGCCCGCTTTAAGCTGGGCAAGACCTGTGAAATCGAGCTGGAAGCCCACGGTGAATTCGAGACCACCTCTGCCCTGCACAGCTATTTCAACGTCGGCGATATCGCGGCGGTGAAGGTGAGCGGTCTTGGCGAGCGCTATATCGATAAAGTGAACAATGCCGAAGAAGGCGTTCTGAGCAACGGCGTGCAGACCTTCCCGGACCGCACCGATCGCGTCTATCTCAACGCCGACAGCTGCAGCGTGATCCATGACGACGCGCTAAACCGCACTATCGACGTGGTGCATCATCATCAGCACAATGTGGTGGCCTGGAACCCGGGCCCGGCGCTGTCCGTCAGCATGGGCGATATGCCGGACGATGGCTACAAAACCTTCGTTTGCGTCGAAACCTGCTGCGTAACCCAGCCGCAGAAAGCCAGCGAAGAGACGCCCTCTCGCCTGGCGCAAACCATCAGCGTGAAAAAACGCTAATAGCAAAAGCCCCGTTGGTAACGGGGCTTTTGTTTTTCTTTGCCGTGAACGATGGGTTAAACCATATCCAGCCGGGTTTTTCGCTGCGGCGGCGGATAGAGGCGGTCCAGCTGCGCGAGCTCTTCCCCACTGAGGGCGATATCGAGCGCTGCGGCATTCTGCACCACATGCTCAATACTGGCCGCTTTCGGGATCGCCAGCACTCCCGGATGACGAATCACCCAGGCGAGCAGCAGTTGCGCTACCGTAATCCCCCGCGCGTTAGCCATATTAATGATATCGCTATGCTGAAAAAGTCCATCGCGTAAGCGCCCCGCCTGCGCCAGCGGGCAGTAGGCCATCACCGGCAGACTGTGCTGCTGGCACCAGGGCAGGAGATCGTATTCAATGCCCCGCGATGCGAGATGGTAGAGCACCTGGTTGGTTGCACAGTGCTCGCCATCCGCCGTCCGCCACAGCGCCTGCATATCCTCGGTGTCCAGATTAGAGACGCCCCAGCGGCGGATCTTGCCCTCAGCCACCAGCTTCTCCATCGCCTCAACCGTCTCCTGCAGCGGGATATCCCCGCGCCAGTGCAGGAGATACATGTCCAGATAGTCGGTCTGCAACCGGCGCAGGCTGTTTTCACAGGCGCGGTGCATCGCCGCTTTGCCGGCATGCCAGGGATAGACTTTGGAGACCAGCACTACCCGGTCGCGCAGACCGCGGATCGCCTGGCCCACCACTTCCTCCGCCCCGCCGTCGGCGTACATTTCCGCCGTATCGATCACCGTCAGTCCATGGTCGATGCCCGCCCGCAGTGCAGCCACTTCCTGCTGACGCTGCGCCGCAAGTTCGCCCATATACCAGGTGCCCAGCCCGATGGCCGGCACTGCCGCCTGCTCGCCGAAGCGTACTGTTTTTTTCACCATCTTCTCCTCCTTAACCGTATGCACCACCATAAAGCAAAACAGGGCGCAAGGCCCTGTTTTGATGCATGAAGCGCACTGTAAGAATGCACAATCAGAAGGTGTAGGTGATCCCGGTGGAGATCAGACCGCTCCAGGATTTATCCACCATCGGACTGTCGGTAATTTCATCCGACAGACGCGTGTAGCGCGCCACGCCGTAAACGCTCCAGTCACCGAGGAAGCGATAGTTAGCCGACAGTTCCAGATACGGGTTCCAGCTACTGTCCGGGTCATAGCTGCGCATGCCGCTGCGGCGCGACTCGTGCCGGGAGACACCATAGTAGTATTCGTTCTGATTGTCGCTATTCCACTCCACGCCAATACCCGGCGTCAGCGTCAGGTTACCGTTGGTGTAACGGTACAGCCAGGCGAGATCCCAGTTAATACCGTTGCTGTTATCCAGCGTATCGCCGGCAATCGTCGTGCGCAGGAAGCCATAGGGCGTGTTGTGGACATAAGAAAGACCGGCCATCACGGTCGATTTACGTTTATCCAGTCGACGCATCTGCTCGCTGTCGCTGTCGCCCGGCTTGAAGTACATTGGCGACCAGTAGGCCTTAATCGACAGTTTATCGTTGGTGTCATTCCACAGGTAGTAACCCCCGCCCAGACCGTGGAACCAGAAGTTTTCGCTCTCATAACTAATGACCGGCACCGGATAGACATCCGCATCATATTGCTTATACGGATGCTCAACGACCCCTACGCCAGCCCCAAGAGTGAACTTCCCGTCGGCATGCGCCGCGCTGGCGGACGTCGCTATCAGCACGCCGAGTGCCAGAAGTTTGATTTTAGTCACAATCCATATTCCCGTTGTCAAATAATCAGCCCGTGCAGTGTACCGTCGTAGGTCTCATGCCTCAAATTCTTTACCCGATATGACACAAATCGTTCACTTTGCCACCCTTCTCTTACCATCCGGTGACAGCCCGATGACAACTTTGCGTCCCAACGAATCAAAAAGCGTCATGTTCAGGATGAGTTATTGATATGTCATTGAAATTGATTTTCTGCGCCATGCAAGATTTCTAAATGCATCTACGCTTAAATTTAGAAGGTGTAATTGCCGGGCACATTCACGCTACCCCACCCGCAACCTGGCATAAGGGTTGCTGGATACCAGGAGAGCGATGTTCAGCTTATGTCTTCCGGGGGCCCCCACTATTCATATGAACGGCTCTCAACCTGTGCTAAAAAACGAAAGGACGGCATGCCATGAATATATTCGATCACTATCGCCAGCGCTACGAAGCTGCCAAGGACGAAGAGTTCACACTGCAGGAGTTTCTTACCATCTGCCGGCAAGATCGCAGTGCCTATGCCAATGCGGCAGAACGTCTGTTGATGGCCATTGGTGAACCCGTCATGGTTGATACGGCTCTCGAGCCGCGGCTATCCCGTCTCTTTTCAAACCGGGTTATCGCACGCTATCCGGCATTTGAAGAGTTTTACGGTATGGAAGACGCCATTGAGCAGATCGTTTCCTACCTCAAGCATGCCGCCCAGGGGCTGGAAGAGAAGAAACAGATCCTCTATCTGCTGGGGCCGGTGGGCGGTGGTAAATCGTCGCTGGCTGAACGGCTGAAAGCGCTGATGCAGCGCGTGCCCATCTATGTGCTGAGCGCCAACGGCGAACGCAGTCCGGTCAACGATCACCCGCTGTGCCTGTTCAATCCGCAGGAAGATGCGCAGATCCTCCAGAAAGAGTATGGCATCCCGACCCGCTATCTCGGCACCATTATGTCGCCGTGGGCGGCCAAGCGCCTGCACGAGTTTGGCGGCGATATCACTAAATTCCGCGTGGTTAAAGTCTGGCCATCGATTCTCGAGCAGGTTGCCATCGCCAAAACCGAACCGGGTGATGAAAACAACCAGGATATTTCAGCGCTGGTCGGTAAGGTGGATATCCGTAAGCTGGAACACTATGCGCAGAACGACCCAGACGCCTACGGCTACTCCGGTGCGCTGTGCCGCGCCAACCAGGGGATTATGGAGTTCGTCGAGATGTTTAAAGCGCCGATTAAGGTGCTGCATCCGCTGCTGACCGCCACCCAGGAAGGTAACTATAACGGCACCGAAGGGATCTCCGCCCTGCCGTTTAACGGGATCATCCTTGCTCACTCCAACGAATCGGAATGGGTGACCTTCCGTAATAACAAGAACAATGAGGCCTTCCTCGACCGCGTCTATATCGTCAAGGTGCCTTATTGCCTGCGTATCTCCGAAGAGATCCGCATCTATGAAAAACTGCTCAACAACAGTGAGCTGACCCATGCGCCCTGCGCCCCGGGCACCCTGGAAACGCTGGCGCGCTTTTCGATTCTGTCGCGCCTTAAAGAGCCGGAAAACTCGAGCATCTACTCGAAGATGCGGGTCTATGACGGCGAAAGTCTGAAAGATACCGACCCGAAAGCGAAGTCCTATCAGGAGTATCGCGATTACGCCGGGGTTGATGAAGGGATGAACGGGCTCTCCACCCGCTTTGCCTTTAAGATCCTGTCTCGGGTATTTAACTTCGACCACGTCGAGGTGGCCGCTAACCCGGTGCATCTGTTCTATGTGCTGGAGCAGCAGATTGAGCGCGAACAGTTCCCACAGGAGCAGGCCGAGCGCTATCTGGAATTCCTCAAAGGCTATCTGATCCCGAAATACGCCGAGTTTATCGGCAAAGAGATCCAGACCGCTTATCTGGAATCCTACTCCGAGTATGGGCAGAACATTTTCGATCGCTATGTCACCTACGCTGACTTCTGGATCCAGGATCAGGAATACCGCGATCCGGACACCGGGCAGCTGTTTGACCGTGAATCGTTGAATGCCGAGCTGGAGAAAATTGAGAAGCCAGCCGGGATTAGCAACCCGAAAGACTTCCGTAACGAAATCGTCAACTTTGTGCTGCGCGCCAGAGCCAACAACAGCGGACGTAATCCGAACTGGACCAGCTATGAGAAACTGCGCACGGTTATTGAGAAGAAAATGTTCTCCAATACCGAAGAGCTGTTGCCGGTCATTTCGTTTAATGCCAAAACTTCAACCGATGAGCAGAAAAAACACGACGACTTTGTCGACCGCATGATGGAGAAAGGCTACACCCGCAAACAGGTTCGCCTGCTGTGCGAGTGGTACCTGCGGGTTCGTAAATCGTCCTGATGCGTCCAACCCGGCGGCACGCCGCCGGGTCAACTGCAGCTGAATGATGATAAGTAAAGTTGGCTAATGCAGTACAGGAGGGCATATGACCTGGTTCATAGACCGACGCCTGAACGGGAAAAACAAAAGCGCCGTCAACCGCCAGCGCTTTTTGCGCCGTTATAAGGCGCAGATTAAACAGTCGATCTCCGAGGCCATCAACAAGCGCTCGGTGACCGATATTGAGAGCGGAGAATCCGTCTCGATCCCGACGGACGATATCAACGAGCCGATGTTTCATCAGGGTCGCGGCGGCCTGCGCAACCGCGTCCACCCGGGCAACGACCATTTTGTGCAAAACGACCGCATTGAGCGCCCGCAGGGCGGTGGCGGCGGCGGCGGTAGCGGTCAGGGGCAAGCCAGCGCCGATGGTGAAGGAAAGGATGAGTTTGTCTTCCAGATCTCGAAAGATGAATACCTGGATCTGTTATTTGAAGATCTGGCCCTGCCGAACCTGAAGAAAAACCAGCACCGGCAGCTGAATGAGTTTAAAACCCATCGCGCGGGTTTTACCTCCAATGGGGTGCCAGCCAACATCAGCGTGGTACGTTCACTGCAGAACTCGCTGGCCCGCCGTACGGCGATGACCGCCGGCAAGCGTCGTGAACTGCGCGCCCTGGAGGAGGATCTGGAAGCCATCAGCCGCAGCGAACCGGTGCAACTGCTGGAGGAGGAGCGCCTGCGCAAAGAGATTGCCGAACTGCGGGCTAAAATAGAGCGGGTGCCGTTTATCGACACCTTTGATTTACGCTACAAAAATTACGAAAAACGGCCGGAGCCTTCCAGCCAGGCGGTGATGTTCTGTCTGATGGACGTCTCAGGCTCGATGGACCAGGCCACCAAAGACATGGCCAAGCGCTTTTATATCCTGCTGTATCTGTTCCTCAGCCGGACTTATAAAAACGTCGACGTGGTCTATATCCGCCACCATACCCAGGCAAAAGAGGTGGATGAGCACGAATTCTTCTATTCTCAGGAAACCGGCGGCACCATTGTCTCCAGCGCCCTGAAGCTGATGGATGAAGTAGTGCAGGCCCGCTATGATCCGGCGCAGTGGAACATCTACGCCGCCCAGGCGTCGGATGGCGACAACTGGGCCGATGACTCCCCGCTGTGCCACGAACTGCTGGCGAAGAAAATTCTGCCGGTGGTGCGTTATTACAGCTATATCGAAATTACCCGCCGGGCGCATCAGACCCTGTGGCGCGAGTATGAACACCTGCAGGCGACCTTTGATAATTTCGCCATGCAGCATATTCGCGACCAGGAGGATATCTACCCGGTATTCCGCGAACTGTTTCACAAGCAGTCATCTAAAAGTGAAGCTTAATTAAATACTCAGCCAGTGAGTCGAGTGACTTGCTGGCTGTTTTCCTCAGACACAAGGCCCGGTGGCACATCCATACATCATGTAAAACGGAAACAACGGGGCCAGGGCAACGGCGCCAAGCGAGCTAATCGTTTTGGTCTTATCATTGATTGATACCACAACGGGGTGCGCTAACTGGTAGGCGGCGGCCAGATCTGACGCGTCCGATGCAGTCCAAAATCCTGTCGCTTTAAACAACACCCCGAGGCGATCGTTATCAATTTGCACCGCATGATACTGATTCACCAGCTCGCTATGCTGCCCGGCATCCAGTTTGCGCTGATCCATCACCACCAGATATTCCGCCGTCACCTCATGTTGTACCACGACAAAGTTAACCCGCACGCCGGAAGCCTGTTGGTGAAAGCGTTCATAAAAGGTCTTATAACGCTGATATTCCTGAGGCACACCGTCACGGACAAAGCGGTAACTGTATTTCGCTGAGCTGGCGACAATACCGGACTCTGTGGGTTTCATCGCCACAATGGTATCCCGAGGCGGCAAGTTTGGCGTGCTGGTACATCCTGCGAGTATCGCCACCACCACCAGCGATAAGACATATTTCATCATTTTCAGCCGTTCCTGTTCGCGATTTTCTCTATGACATCTGGCGTTTTTTTAACACTCCAGGTACAAATCCCTAACCCTGTGTATCATAACTGCCTAATCTGCTTCAAACATTCGCGCGATCGTCAGCGTTGAACTGTTTCTACTCTCAGGAGCCTGCTATGACCCCTTTTTATCAATTGACGGCTACCCGCCTGCGCGGCCAGCCCCTCTCCATGGCTGACTATGCTGGCAAGGTGGTTCTGGTGGTGAATACGGCCAGCCATTGTGGCTTCACACCGCAATACGCTGGCCTGGAAGCGCTCTACAAAAAGTACGCGGCTCAGGGGCTGGTAGTGCTTGGTTTCCCGTGCAACCAGTTTGGTAAGCAGGAACCCGGCGGTGCGGATGAAATCGAGCAGACTTGTCACGTTAACTACGGCGTGAGCTTCCCGATGTTTGAGAAAGTGGACGTCAACGGCCCCGCCGCACACCCGCTGTTTCGTTATCTGAAACAAGCGTTGCCCGGCGTGCTCGGCGGACGGATCAAGTGGAATTTCACCAAGTTCCTCATCGGTCGCGACGGCACACCCCTCACGCGTTTTGCGCCGTTCACGACGCCGGAGAAAATGGAAGCCTCCATTGTCGCGGCCCTCACGCGCTGAGTGTTCCCATCATGCCACGTTCACCCAGCGGCGGCTGGCTGCCCATACAAGGTAGACGTCGCTCTCACGCGGCCAGCAACCGCCTGCTGCTGGCCAATCTTCCACCTGCCCGGTCATCAGCCTACAGCGGCGACACGGCCTCGACTTCATGCTGAAACACATAGGGGTCGGAGAGGAGTTCGAATGCGTCGTCGTCCGGATAGGTGACCGCGACGTGATAGTCTTCGCCAGCGAAGGCTTTGACCGCCGCGAGATCCTGCCAGTAGGTGGCAAGAAAGAAATGCGCCCATTCGCCCTGGTTTTCCTGGCGCACCAGCGCCCCCCGGTTGCCGGCGATGCTCTGAGCGTGTTCCACGCCGGTCCGCTCGAGGTGGCGGGCAAACCCCTCAGCATGTTGCAATGGCACACAGCCGTGCCAGGTCCTGACAATCATTTGCGTTCTCCTGTGGTGATAAACGTCTCACCCTAACATCGACAGGCATTTCTGGGGGAGCGCAACAATGCCGCGCTGGCCACAACACAAAATTATTTTGCCGGACGGGGATATCCTCTCACTCTGCAGTATTTTCGACTGCGGGGCAGCATTGGGCCGAATATTGCGCGGCGAGTATCACTGTTAGCTGGCGCGGAAAAAATCGTGGCTCGTCAGCCTCGGGCAGTCTTATCGATACACGCCCAAGCCGCGCCCCTTCAGGGCATCGCCAGCCGATCTTGATGGTCCGCAAAGAGAGCGATGAGATGGTCGGCGAGAACCCGCACGCGTCTGGATCCGGCCAGGTCAGAATGCATCACCAGCCAGAGGGTCTGATCCGCGCCGATCTCCGGCTGCAGGCACTGCAGGCCGCTGGCCCGCGCCATAAAGTGCGGCAGGACGCCCAATCCGAGGCCCGCGGATACTGCGGAAACCTGGGCCACGAGCGTATTGGCTTCGACTTTACACGGCCGGCCGCGCAGGGTGCGCGTGATCCATTGGGCGGCCGGCAGGTGCTGGTGAGTTTCCGGCCAAACCACAAAGTCCGCCTCGCTCAGCGACAGGCCGTCCGCCCCGGCCAGACAGTCGGCGGCGCCATAGACGCCAAACCCCACCGTCCCCAGCCGCTTTAACGTCAGATGCCCGGCCTCAGGCTTGACCATGCGGATCGCCAGATCGGCATCCCGACGGTGCAGGTTCACCGGCTGCACGCCGCTCAGCACCTCCACCCGCAGCTCGGGATAATGGTCCAGGAGCCCTTTCAGGGAGGGCAGAATAAAATGCGTGGCCAGGTTATCCGAGGTGGCCAGACGGACAACCCCGGCGACATGCCCCTGCAGTTGCGCCGCTTCGCCGAACGCCAGGCCAGCGTATTCCAGCGCCTCCGCCCGCGCGAGCAGGGCTTCGCCATCGTCGGTCAGGCGGTAGCCGCTCTGATGGCGGCTGAAGAGCGGAACGTTCAACGCCTGCTCCAGCCGATCCAGCCGGCGGGAGACCGTGGCAATCCCCATGTTCATCTTGTCGGCGGCGCCGCTCAGCGTTCCCGCCCGGGCGATGGCGAGGAATATGCGAGCATCATCCCAATGAAATTCTGCTGTCATCTCTTTTCCATTTATGGAAAACGGCTCTCCGTTTTCCGCTCTTTTTTATCAGTTTCGCAGGGATGATACTGCACGCCATTCGCGGAGACAACCAGGCCATCCGATCGCCTGCTCTCTCCTCACCTGAACGTCCGTGCACCGCGCGGAACGCTCCTTTCCTAAGGATACGCCTGATATGAAAGAGATTGCTTTACCCCTCCACCCGGCGCCGGCGCGCGTCTGGACTGCCGTCGTTGCGCTCGGGATCTGCGCCTTTTCGATCGTCACCAGCGAACTGGCGCCGGTGGGCATGCTCAGCGCCCTGGCGGCGGATTTTCACCAGACGGAATCCGGCGTGGGCCTCGCCGTCACCGCCTATGGCTGGGTAGGCGCCCTGGCGGCTCTGCTTTCCGGCGCAATGCCGACGCGTATTTCCCGCAAGGCGCTGCTGGTCGGGCTGATGCTGATCCTCGCGCTTTCCTGCCTCGCCGCAACCCGGTCTTATTCGATGTTCGCCCTGATGAGCGCCCGCATGATTGGCGCCCTGGCGCATGGCGCCTTCTGGGCCTTAATTGGCCTTGTCGCCGCGCAGCTGGTGCCGCCGCACCGGCTGGGGCTGGCCACGGCGATCATTTTTGGCGGCGTGTCAGCGGCAAGCGTAGTGGGGGTGCCGCTGGCGAGCTTTATCGCCACCCTGGCGGGCTGGCGACCCGCGTTTATGTCGATGGCCTTGCTGTCACTAGCCGCCGCTGCGGTGCTGTGCTCGACGCTGCCCCCGCTGGCCGCCCCTGCCCCCGTCAGGCTGCGTGTTTATCGCGATATCTTCCGCAATCCGCTGCTCGGTGGCCTGTATGGCGCCACGGCCTGCATCATTACCGCTCACTTTGCCGCCTTCACCTACATTGAACCGCTGCTGATAAATCTGCAGGGAGTCCCGGCGACCGCCCTCTCCGGCCTGCTGCTGCTGTCAGGGGTTTCCGGGCTGCTGGGTAACGTTATCGCGGGTAAGCTGATCGATCGTCATCTGAAGGGGCTGATTTTCGCTGCGCTGCTGCTGAGCGGGGGCGCGCTGGCGCTCCTTGGCGCCGCCCGTCTTGCGCCACTGCCGTTCTGTTTTAGCGGGCTACTGTTAGCCCTGTGGGGCGCCGGCATCGCGATTGTGTTCGTCGGCTTACAGACCTGGCTGCTGCGCAGCGCGGGCGCGGTCGCCCAGCCGGCGTCAGCCATTTATGTGGCCATTTTTAATGCCGCCATCGGCACCGGGGCGTTTGTCGGCGGCCAGCTGATCGCCTCAGCTGGCCTGTCGGGAATGGTGTGGCTGGCGGCGGGGATCATGGTGGGCAGTACGCTGCTGATCGCCCTGCTGAAAGCGCCTCTGCCCGGTCAGGTCAGTGCGGCGACGGCAGGCGCTTAGATTTGCGCCAGCCCGCCGTCGACATAGATCTCCGCGGCGTTAATAAAGCTCGACTCATCCGACGCTAAAAATACCACCGTCCGGCCAATCTCCTCCGGCTCGCCCAGCCGCCCGAGCGGTACGCCGGCCGCCAGAGCATCGAACAAGCCCTGGCGGTCCGCCTCCGCCACCAGCCCTCCCAGACCCGGGGTACGTACCGGCCCCGGGCTGACCACATTGATGCGGATCCCGCGGTCGCTAACCTCCAGCGCCCAGGAGCGCGCCAGGCTGCGTACCGCGGCCTTACTGGCGCTATAGATGCTGAAGTTAGCCGTCCCTTTTACCGCCGCCGTAGAGCCGGTCAAAATCACCGAGGCGCCATCGGCGAGCAGCGGCAGCGCTTTTTGCACGGTGAACACCACCCCGCGCACGTTGGTGGCGAAAATTCGGTCGACGTGCGCTTCGGTGATGGCGCTCAGCGGCAGCATATCCCCGCCGCCGGCATTGGCGAACAGCACATCCAGCCGGCCGGACTCTTCGGCAATGGTCGCAAATACCGCGTCAAGGTCGCTTAACACGGCGGCGTCGGCGCGGATCGCGCGGGCGGCGGGTCCGATGAATCTTACCGCCGCATCCAGATCCTCCTGACGGCGGCCGGTGATGTACACCTTCGCGCCCTGCTCCGCCAGTGCTTTCGCCGACGCCAGGCCAATCCCGGCGCTGCCGCCGGTGACTAACGCCACTTTATCCGCAAGTTTTTTGCTCATGGTGCATTTCCTTGGTTAGAGTATAAACAGGCCAGGCTCGCGAACGCGCCCCGCCGGGTATGGAAAGCACTGTAATCGTCCCGGCGAGGCGGAAAAATGGCCTAATCTGAAAAACACTCTTCCCCTCGGTGGATAATGACCTCCAGTAACCAGGATAAAGCGAATAATGGACCGGTTTTCAGCTCTCAAAGCCTTCACCCGCGTTGTCGAAGCCGGCAGCTTTACCCGCGCCGCGGACTCGCTGAATATGCCCAACGCCACCCTCAGCAAAACCATTCAGCAACTGGAGGCGCATCTTGGGGTTTCCCTCCTGCAGCGCACTACGCGGCGTATTACCGTGACGCCGGAAGGACGGGAGTACTATGAAAAAGCCCGCTGTCTGCTGGAAGACCTGGAAGAGATCGACGCGTCTTTCAATACCGCCCGCAATAAGCCGAAGGGCCATCTACGGATCGCCATCGGCGGGTCGACCGCGTGCGATGTGCTGATCCCGCTGCTGGCGGACTTTATGACCTCCTGGCCGGATATCCGTATCGATTTGCAGGTGGCCGATAAGCCCGCGGACCTCATCAGCGGCAATATTGACTGCGCCATCCGCGGCGGTCCGATGGAAGACTCGACGCTGATCGCCCGTAAAATCGGCGAGGCGACGCTGGTCACCTGCGCCACCCCGGGCTATCTTCAGCGCTACGGCACCCCCGCCTCGCCGGATGAACTACATCATGGCCACCGGCTCATCAGCTATCTGTCGCCGGCCAGCGGCAGAGCGTTTCCGTTTCGCTTTACGCGTCACGGCGTCAGCACCGAG
This sequence comes from Klebsiella sp. K47, assembly GCF_051858335.1. Classification (NCBI taxonomy): domain Bacteria; kingdom Pseudomonadati; phylum Pseudomonadota; class Gammaproteobacteria; order Enterobacterales; family Enterobacteriaceae; genus Klebsiella; species Klebsiella sp. K47. The sequence continues at coordinate 14,397 of NZ_JBPYUI010000032.1, read as the reverse complement.
CTGAAGACAGAGCCCCATCTCGGCATCAATGAGAGCAACGCGCATATTGCCGCCGGCGAGGCGGGCTTAGGCATTGTGCAGACCTTTACCTATTCGCTGAAACCGGCGCTGGCGAGCGGCGAACTGGTGGAGATCCTCAGCGCCTGGCGCCCGGCCCCCTATCCTTTTCACGTTGTCTATGCCCGGCACCGGCACGTCCCGCCCCGGCTCCGCGTCTTTATTGACTGGCTGGCGGCGGTTTTTCCGGCCGCGGTGCAGGGATAGCGCGCGTTATCTGACGCGGAGCAGGTCGCCGTATCGCGTGGTGTAGCGCGGCGAGAGCATCTCTCGCTTCATCTGCCACTGCTGCTGGATCCCCTGGCCGGCAAAATAGAGCGCCCCCCTGCCGTTTTTCGCATTCAGCTGATCGAGAACCTGCATCAGTCTGGCGCTGTTGTGCCGCGGAGCAAGCTCGTCGAACAGATTCAGCTGGGCGACGCCCTGGCTGTAGAAATCGCCGAGCATCACGCCGGCCTTCTGATAGCGATGCCCCGCTTTCCAGATGGCATCCAGACAGCTCGTCGCCGCGGCGATAATATCCCGGGAGTCCTGGGTCGGCGTCAGCAGCTTTAGCGAGGCGCTGTTGCCGTAATAGGGTTCATTCAGCGCGAAGGGGCTGGTTTTGACAAAGGCGGAGACGAACCGGCAGTACTGATGCTCACCGCGCAGCTTTTCTGCTGCCCGCGCGGCATAGCTGCAGATCGCCTGGCGCATATCCTCATAGGCCGTAATCCGATCCCCGAACGAGCGGCTGCAGATAATTTCCTGCTTAGCGGGGGCAAATTCCTCCAGCGCCAGGCAAGGCTCGCCGCGCAGCTCCCGTACCGTTCGTTCGAGCACCACCGTGAAGTGCTTGCGGATAAAGCGGATATCGCTCTCCGCCAGCTGGAGTACCGTGCCGATCCCCATCGCTTCAAGCTTTTTGCCGATCCGCCGCCCGATGCCCCAGACCTCGCTCACCGGCAGCAGCGCCATCAGCTTTCGCTGCCGCTGCGGGCAGGACAAGTCCACTACCCCGCCCGTCTGCCGCGGCCACTGCTTCGCCGCGTGGTTGGCCAGCTTCGCCAGGGTTTTGGTCTGGGCGATGCCAACGCCCAGCGTCAGATGGGTACGCTGCAGCACCGTGGCGCGGATTTCGCGGCCAAAATCGGTCAGATCTCTGCAATGACGCACACCGCTGACATCGCAAAAGGCCTCATCGATACTGTAAATTTCGCAGCGCGGGGTGAGCTCTTCCAGGGTGGCCATGACCCGGCTGGACATGTCGGCATACAGCTCATAATTACTGCTAAACGCCACGACGCCGTGGCGAAGAAACGCAGCCTTCTGCTTAAAGTAGGGTTCGCCCATTTTCACAAACGGCTTCGCCTCCGCCGAGCGGGCGATCACGCAGCCGTCGTTATTCGACAGCACCACCACCGGCCGCCCCTTCAGGTCTGGCCGGAAGGCGGTCTGACAGCTGGCATAGAAGGCGTTCACATCACAATGCGCGAACATGATCAGCCCGCCGCCTTGATGATGTAGGTTACGACGCCGAAAATATCGAGCGTCTCCTCGCGGCCGACCACGATGGGCGAATAGGCCGGGTTCATCGGGTTAAGCTGCACCCGCGGCAGAAGCTGCAGCTTCTTTACCGTAAACTCGCCGCCGACGGCGGCAATCACGATATCGCCATGCTCCGCTTTACGCGCGCTGTCCACCACCAGCAAATCGCCTTCGTCAATGCCGGCATCGATCATGCTGTCGCCAGCGGCTTTGACAAAATAGGTCGCGCTGGGATGCTGCACCAGCAGCTCGTTGAGGTCGATTCGCTTCTCAACATAGTCCTGAGCCGGGCTGGGAAAGCCGCACTGCACCAGGTCGGCAAAAAAGGGAAAGGAGACAATCTGACGTAGCTCAACCGGCGTGTAAACGTTCATTTTTCAACCCACCACACAATACTGAATATATATACAGTAGTTTTGCCAATTTTACCGGTCAATATCGGCTCCAGCTATCAATCGCCAGCACTGAAATAACTCCTTGATGTCAATAGGGGTCTTCTTCAGCGCCAGCGAACCGTTTGCTGCTTTTGCGCGCAGCCCGCCCGCCGCGCGAGGTGGTAGATGCGCAGCGCCGCGGCATTCGCTTGACACTGTACATTAATACAGTAAAACTATCGCCCGCGATCAGCATACAGAGGACAGAAGATGTTTGTGGAACTGATTTATGACAAGCGCAATTTTGCCGGGCTGCCGGGCGCCAGAGAGGCCATTCTTAACGAGCTGACCAAACGCATGCAGCGCATTTTCCCGGAGGCGGAAGTGCGGGTGAAGCCGATGATGACGCTGCCGGCGATCAACACCGACGCCAGCAAGCATGAAAAAGAGCTGATCAGCCGCACGGTGCAGGAGATGTTTGAAGAGGCGGATATGTGGCTCACTGAAGAGTGATCCCGCCCCAGTCGCGGCGACCACCTCTTTAAGAGCTTTCCCGGATGTGGCAGAGCCGCGGGCAACAGTACAATAGCGGCGGTTGCAGACTGGCAATGCAACCTTCGCTCACCTGCTGGCTCTTGCATACGGCCAGCAGGTGAGCCCTACCTGTCTCCCCTCATCGCCTCACAGCGTCTCCGGTAGCGCCGCTATAATTCTATCCACTAGCCCGCGATGCTGATGGACCTTCCCGCATTTAACAATGATCTGCCTGGCGTTGTCATAGCCCGGCGCCCACAGCCGGTTATTAAGCAGAACGTCCTTATAGACCGCGATCAGCGGTTTGTTCCACGCCGCCGCCATGTGCACCACCGAGGTGTCCGGGGAGATAATCAGCTCCGCCTGGGCGATCAGCGCCATCGCATGGTGTAACGTGTTAAATGGGTTAATCACCACCTCCGGCGGCAGCGGGATGCGGATCTCGCGCCGGTGATCGAGCAGAATAACCGCGCTCCCCGGATGGCGGGCCAGCAGTTTGTCGAGCAGTTCCGCCAGCTGCGTCTGCGAGAGACTGCGGTCGGCATGGCCGGCAAAAATATTAATCACCACCGCTTTTCCGCTTAGCGACGCCAGATACTGCGCCACCTCCTGCATAATCGGCCCGGGCACCGCCAGGTCGTAAGCGTCCAGCCCGCGGGTGTCCAGTTGGAGATAATCGGCGATCAGCTCGAACGTTTTCGTCACGTGCCAGCGCTGGCAGTCAAAATCAAAAGAGTGGGAGTAGTGCTTAATCGATGGCCATTTATTAAACCCGAGCACTGATTTGGCTTTTATTTGTCGGAAAAGCCGCAGGCGATGCACGGGAATATCGAACAGCGAAGGGTCAATAATAATATCGTACTTATTATTAGCCAGTTCATTAATAACGTCGCGAGGAACGTTATGATTAAATTTACGCAAAAAATCGGCGGACGTGACCGGGTCAGCTTCATAAATATGGCGGATCCGCGGGTTATAACGCATCACCTGGCTGTTAGAGGTCGTCAGCAAAAAATCAACGATATAGCCTGACTGATGCAGGCATTTCACCAGCGCGGAATCCACCACTACATCGCCGACCGCCCCCTCATTGCGCATCAACAGGACGGTTTTCGCAGACGACAAATCTACCGGCTGACGGCGTCGGCGATCCCAGAGTGCTTTCGCCACCCCCACCCGCAGGGCATTACGTACTTTCTTAGTAAAGTAATTCCGCCGTCTGTTGAGCTCCCTTATTTTATTAAATTTCTTGCGTGGGGAACCCTGCATGGTTGCATCGTGCATCATCCTAACCTCATTACGGCAATTATTAATATTCTGTGTCGTCCGATAGAGACTGAGCGAAATAAAAAAAGTTCGATTGAAAATGAAAATCATTCTTTTTTTTATTTACAAAACTCATCTGCGCCTGCGGGATTGCACCACAGCACTGTGAAGTAATAATGAGCGAATGGTGAATTTCCCGGCCCACCGTTGGCAGGCCGGCGCAACAGCGCTAAGCTGGCTGCTTTATGATGTCAGGAGGACGCTATGCTTGAAGCAGTAGAAGGTAATATCCACCAGCGGCTGTGCGCGCTGCTCGACGAGCACCGGGCCCGCTACCGGGTGATGGCGCACGAGGCGGTCGGTCAGTGCGAAGCCGTCTCGGCAATCCGCGGCACCGCGCTTGGCCAGGGCGCGAAAGCGTTAGTCTGTAAAGTGAAAGGAAACGGCGTCAACCAGCATGTGCTGGCGATCCTCGCCGCCGATCGGCAGGCCGACCTCGCCAGCCTGGCCCGGCATATCGGCGGCAGCAAAGCCTCGCTGGCCAGCCCGGCGGAGGTGGAGGCCCTCACCGCCTGCGTGTTCGGCGCCATTCCCCCCTTCAGTTTCCATCCGGCGCTGCGGCTGGTGGCGGACCCGCTGCTGTTTGAACGCTTTCCACAAATCGCCTTTAACGCCGGGCGCCTGGACCGGTCGATCATTCTCGACACCGAAGACTATTTACATATCGCCCGACCAGAGATCGCGACCTTTCGCCGTCTTAGCTAACCGGGCATCCGCCCAGATTTCCGCCGCATGGCGTAAAAATCCTGTTTATTCACGCCACGATGCGTAGAGTAAGCGGGATATTTTTGGCATTCTTATTTTGGCAAGGACCTCTGTACATGTTTGATACCACCCTGTTGATCCTGCTGGGTCTGGCTGCGCTCGGCTTTATCAGTCATAACACCACCGTGGCGATCTCCATCCTCGTGCTGATTATCGTGCGCGTCACGCCGCTGAACGCCTTCTTTCCCTGGGTTGAGAAACAGGGACTGACCGTCGGGATCATTATTCTGACCATCGGCGTGATGGCGCCTATCGCCAGCGGCACGCTGCCGCCCTCGACGCTGATCCACTCCTTTATGAACTGGAAATCGCTGCTGGCGATTGCGGTCGGGGTGTTTGTTTCGTGGCTCGGCGGGCGCGGCGTCTCCCTGATGGGCTCCCAGCCGCATCTGGTGGCCGGGCTGCTGGTCGGTACAGTACTCGGCGTCGCCCTGTTTCGCGGCGTCCCGGTCGGGCCGCTGATTGCCGCCGGGATCATCTCATTGTTTATTGGGAAGTCGTAGCCAGGCTACCGTGATAGCGGCCCGGTGTCTGCCCGAGCCCTTTTTTAAACATGGTGATGAAGGCGGTGGTGGAATCGTAGCCCAGCGCCTGAGCCGTCTGCTGCACCGTCTGCCCGCGGATCAGCAGCTGCAGCGCGAGGATCAGCTGCAGCTGATGGCGCCAGCGGCGAAAGCTCAGCCCCGTTTCGCGCACGACCAGGCGGGCCAGATTCCGCTCGCTCATCGCAAACACCGCCGCCCACTGGCTCAGGGTCTGCCAGCGCGCCGGATCCTCGGCCATCATCGTCACCATTTGACGAATTTTCGGGTGGTTTGATACCGGCAGTTGCAGGTGCTCCTGCGGCTGGCGGGGCAGCTCATCAAACAGAACCTGCACCAGCCGGGCCGTGGCGGGGGCGGCCAGCGACTCTCCGCCGCGCTCCGCCAGAGTAAGGATCAGCTCTCGCACCAGCGGGGAAATCTTTAACGTACAGCAGCGATCCGGCATCGGCGCGGCGCCCGGCTCGATGAACAGGAAGCATACCTGGGCGCCGGGGGTAGCGCGGTTACTGTGGGACAGCTGCCCCGGAACCCACACCGCATACTGCGGCGGCACCATCCACATTGCGTTCTCCACCTCGCAGGTCAAGGCGCCGTGCAGGGCAAGGATCAGCTGCCCCTTACGGTGGGAATGCGCCGGAATATACTGCTCCGCCTCCACCACCCGGATACGAAAGGCAATGGCCGATTCGTGGCCACTGTCCGGTTCATAGCCATCCAGCCCCAGTCCAATCATCATATTGTCCGATATTAGCGATAATCTGTCATTTTAGCTTGATTTAAACGAGGGACAAAGCCGCTATCGTAACCCCCCTCATTAGTTACCTTGAGAATGATATGTCTTCTGTGAACTCCTCTACCGGCCGCCGCCCCGCGCTGCTGATTGCCGGTATCCTGCTCATCGCCACCACCCTGCGCGTGGTCTTTACCGGCGCGGCGCCGCTGCTGGACGCGATTCGTAGCGACTATGGCCTGACCACCGCGCAGACCGGGCTGCTCACTACCCTGCCGCTGGTGGCCTTTGGCCTTGTCTCGCCGCTGGCGGCAGGGGTTGCCCGCCGGTTCGGCATGGAACGCAGCCTGCTGCTGGCGATGCTGCTGATCTGCGCCGGCATTGCCCTGCGCTCCCTGCCCTCCGCTGCGCTGCTGTTTATCGGCACGGCGGTAATCGGCTGCGGCATTGCGCTGGGTAACGTGCTGCTGCCCGGGCTGATTAAACGGGATTTCTCGCAACATGTCGCGCGGATGACCGGCGCCTATTCCCTGACGATGGGCGGCGCGGCGGCGCTTGGTTCGGCGCTGGTGGTCCCCGTGGCGATGGCCGGATTCGGCTGGCGCGGGGCGCTGCTGCTGCTGATGGTCTTCCCGCTACTGGCGCTCCTCAGCTGGCTGCCGCAGTCCCGGCGCCGGGCGGAGACGCCATTGACCGGCTCAGGCGCTATGCATAACCGGGGGATCTGGCGGTCGGCGCTGGCCTGGCAGGTGACGCTGTTCCTCGGCATCAACTCGCTGGTCTATTACGTGATTATCGGCTGGCTGCCGTCGATTCTGCAGAGTATGGGCTATAGCGAAGCGCAGGCCGGCTCGCTGCATGGCCTGCTGCAGCTGGCGACCGCCGCGCCCGGCCTGGCGATACCGCTGATCCTGCATCGGCTGCGCGACCAGCGCGGGATCGCGGTGCTGGTCGCCCTGATGTGCGCCATCAGCGCCGCCGGGCTGTGGCTGTTGCCTGAGCTGGCGATCGGCTGGACGCTGCTGTTCGGCTTTGGCTCCGGAGCCACCATGATCCTCGGCCTGACGTTTATCGGCCTGCGCGCCAGCTCGGCGCATCAGGCCGCGGCGCTGTCAGGGATGGCGCAGAGCGTCGGCTATCTGCTGGCCGCCTGCGGGCCGCCGCTGATGGGCAGGATCCATGATGCCAATGGCGACTGGCATATTCCGCTGCTGGCGGTGGCGCTGATTTCGCTGGTGATGGCGGTCTGCGGCGCGCTCGCCGGACGTGACCGGGAAATTCACCCCTGAAGATGACCGGCAGCGCCCGCTGCCGGTGGAATTATTGTGCCGCGGCGCGGAGAAACGCCTGCACCAGCGGCGCGGGACGCCCGTCCAGCGCGTGACGCTCATGCTGGAACAAGGTGGCGACAAAAAACGGGTGCGTCACCAGCTCGACGGCGCGGATCTCACCCTCTTCATCCCAGCCGGTGACGCGCAGATCGCCCTGCTCCAGCTCCGCCGCAAACGCGCTGCTCACGCCGTACCGGCAGTGGTAGCCCTCTTCAATGCTCTCCCGGCCATAGGCGCGGGCAATCAGCGTATTCGCCCGCAGCTCGACGACGGCAGAGGTCTCCACCAGCGAGCAGCTGAGGGGAGCGATCACCATCCGCCCTTCGCTGTCGGTTTCCGCATGTCCGGCGTCCTGCCAGCCGAGCACGTTGCGGGCGTATTCAATCACCGCGTGCTGAAAGCCGCCGCAGGTGCCGAGGAAAGGAATGCTGTTTTCCCGGGCATAGCGGATCGCGGTAAACGCGCCTTCCGGGTGACGATACGGGCTGCCGGGAACGACCCAGATGGCATCGTACTCCGCCAGCGCCTCGCCGGAGGCGATCGACGGGGTGGCGAGCCAGTCATATTTCACCGGCTGCTCCAGCACGGCGGCGGCATCGTCTATCGCCAGGGGAATGGCCTGATGGGCAACAATATCGGGGTGATTATCGCCGACAAGGGCGAGGCGTAAAGGAGTTTTCATAGCAGGTTCCTTATGTCTGGACGAGACGGACAGCACAAGGCACGTCAGAATAGCGATCCCGCCTGTGGAACACAATCCTTATTTTCACCCCACCGCCGTGGCCGACGGGTGAGGTATACTGGAAAAAGCGCGTAAGGGAGAGAGAATGAAAAATAAGCTTTTGGTCAGCGCCTGCCTGATGGGATTCCAGGTGCGGTATAACGGTAGCGAGAAGGCACAACTGGCGGCGACGCTGTCCCGCTGGCAGCAGGCGGGGCGGCTGGTGATCCACTGCCCGGAGCTGGCGGCCGGTCTGCCTACGCCCCGACTGCCGGCGGAGATCCTCGACGGCACCGGCGGCGATGTGCTTGCCGGACGGGCGCGGATCGTGGAAAGCGACGGCCGCGACGTCACCGGACATTATCAGCTGGCCGCCTGGCTGGCGCTCAGCGCCGCCCGGGAAGCGGGCTGTCAGGCAGCGTTACTCACCGACGGCAGCCCTACCTGCGGCAGCCAGTATGTCTATGACGGTTCCTTTCGCGGACGGCGCAAAGCGGGCGCCGGCGTGGCCGCCGACCTACTCCGCGCCCACGGCATCACGGTATTTTCCGACGGGCAAATCCCGCAGTTGCTCGCCTGGATGGCACAGAAGGAGCAGGATGATGATTCAGTGTAAACGGGTGTATGACCCGCAGGAAAGCAGCGACGGCTATCGGGTGCTGGTCGACCGTCTCTGGCCGCGGGGGATTAAAAAAGAGGCGCTGGCCTGTGATGAGTGGTGTAAGGAGTTAACGCCTTCCGCTGAGCTGCGCAAAGCCTTTCACGGCGAGGCGATCGATTTCGCCCACTTCAGCCAGCGCTATCGTCAGGAGCTCGACGCCCATCGCGAAACGGGCCTGCGGCTGGCGGCGCTGGCGCAACGCCAGCCGCTGACGCTGCTGTACGCTGCGAAGAACACCGAGCAGAATCATGCCCGGGTGCTGGCCGCCTGGCTGGCGGCCCTGCCGGTTACGATTTAGCCGGATGATCCCGGCGCCACAGCGCCCACTCGTCGAGGGTTTCGCCGCTGGGTAGTTTGCACTGGGTGCTGACGCCCTGCGGCGTTTGCACCGGCACCCGGGTGCCGCCGGATTGCTGACAGTATACCGCCGCGGGGTTGGGCATGCCGATGGTTTTCGTCGGCGCAGTGGGCTGCGGCTGGGCACAGCCGGCTAATACCAGTGGCAGAATAGCCAGTAGCTTTTTCATTGTTCCTCCCTTTCCTGGATGCCCGGGGATTTTAGCCTGAATCTCCACGTTTTCTCCATCTTGCCTGCACTTTTCCCCCGTAGAGTAGCCCTGTTCTCGAACTGACCAGAGAACAGATCATTCCATAATCAATGAGTTTTTCCCCGTCGCCCCCGACGGGGCTTTTTTTGGGGATTTAATAAATTGAAATAAAAGGATTTATTTCAAAAATGTCCACATATCGACCCTGACCCCGAATATGATCCAGTCGTAATCAGGAATAACCGGCTTCATGTTGGCTGCATATTCTGCCAACCGGCAGACTTCTCTGCGAATTCGGATGACGTCATCCAGCCCAGTGCAGAATGGGGACGGCACTCGTTATAATCCTGCCACCAGTCATTAATCGCTTTCCGGGCATGAAGAATATCGCTGAACCAGTGTTCATTCAGATACTCATCGCGAAAGCGTCCGTTAAAACTCTCAATAAATCCGTTCTGCGTTGGCTTACCTGGCAGGATAAGCCGTCGTTCCACACCATGCTCAAAGGCCCATTAATTGATCGAGCGCGCGGCGGTGGAAAGGATAGTGTCAGATCCTGCCGTTTCAGCAGATCACGGCGAAAGATAAGTTTATCAACATTAAGAACGCCACCTGGGCGACATACACACGGCACACCGTATACCACCGCAGCTGATTGGCACCATGCCAGAGGGAAACGGATCATTTGGGGACATCGTAAAGGCCGCCAGGGTCTACGCCATCAACGAGCTGACGCCCGTAATGGAGGCGCTGAAAGTGGTCAATGAGTGGCTAGGAGAAGAGGTATTCCGCTTTAACCCTTACGCGTTACTTTCCCCCCAGAAATAACCGCCAGAAAATTCAGTTTCTTTGAACAACATCAGGCATTTATAACAAGCCAGCATTTTCGCTGGCCTCATCTTTTCTGCTTAAAGAATCCCGTACCAGCGCCCCTCTGCGCGTCGCTGCTTTTTCCCTGCACAAGGCATATCTCCAACCAAAACGACCGCTCACCGTGAAGCAGAAACCGTGAAATTGCATATTCTGCCGCCTTCCCTACCCTGACCCGTTTGCGGGGGCTTGCCCCCCGTCACCTGCGCGCAGCAATCCTTTCATTTCTAGTGCATGCGCAACAGCATGCCCAGACCGCATCACACATCGGCTTACAAAGGATAGAGTACATCAAAAATATATGCTAATTAGTGCATTTTTGTACTATTAAAAATTAGTTGAAGATGCGTTTTTCTGCTGATTCAAGCCGATAAAACGAGCATTTTAATACACATACCGATCGCACCAAGCTAGTATCATGGCGATGGTTGTTTGACAGCAGCACCAGCCTATGATGGAAACCGTAGTATAAATTATGTACGCGTGGAAGATGCAGATATACTTTGCCATTTTTTACTATGGTATTTAATATTATATTGGCTTTTATGTTTAAAGATTACACGTGGATATCGATATGCACTCAAACCTTTAAAATCATTACTATCAATTAGTTAACCGCTAAATAGCGTATATTAACTATACAAGCACTCGAGAAAAAACAGTGTTGGTATGTACATCCGCAAATATTTTTGCTAAGGACCACGACTAACAATGGCTAAGCTACCTTTTACAAAACAAGAGCTCACTCGGGCCTGGAGAGATGCAACAGCAGTGTCTGATGCTGAACCACGACAAAACCCACATAGACTGCTTCTTTTTTATGCTGTTGAGTGCGGGCTAAAGGCTGTTTTTCTTACGCAAAGAAATTTAGACATTATTGATGAAGAAAATGCCGAATTATTGTCTCACGACTTAAATAAAATAGCTAATCTTGTTCTTTTACCAAAAGCCCAATTGCTTCCTGAAGGTGTTTCAATGAAAAATTGTAATATCAACAGAGCTTCAACCCCTAGGAATTGCCATGTAAGCCAACTAAATCAGGTATGGCGTTACGGTGGAAAATTAACTGGACCGGGAGCTATCACTGATCAGATTTTAGAAGAGAAATTATTGCGAATAAATGCATGGATAAATAAGGAGCTATGATATGGATGAAAAATTAATAACTTGGTTAGATGTCGAAAGACAACTAAAAAAAGTTAGTAAGAATAAAACAAATTATCCTGATTTCATACAGGCCGTTTTTTGTTATAACTCTAGCATGGAGATTGAGTACTCAGGTGAGTTACTGTCTATTTTAGAATGGCTAGGATCTATTTTTGGTAGAAAGCTTTCAGTTGTTGGCCAACCTTATATCAGACTAGATTTAAATAAAGAACAATATCCCATCGAATTTATACAAAGTGCAAACACAAAAAAAAATCAAAAACTAGTATATCCTCTCTGGAAGGAACATGTATACAACCCTGGAGTAAACGTAAACACTCCCGAAAAGTGGTCTGATGGCCCTCATGTTACTTCATTTCACTCTTTCAAAGGTGGTGTTGGACGGACAACATCATTGATGACATACGCAACTGCTGTGCTCAATTCAAAAGAGCGAGCAAAGGTTCTTTTAATTGATGCGGACCTAGAAGCTCCAGGTATAAGTTTTTGGTTAGATGATGAAAATAAACCCACTGTCTCATTCATAAATTATGTGGAAGCAATTCATTATTCCCCTAGTGCGCAAAGCGAAGTGATAAATTACTTCGCAAATGAACTTAGAAAATCATCCATTAACATTGATGGACCGAGTAAAGAGATTTTTGTATTACCCTCATCTCTTGATCTCACATCGGTGATGGACATGCCAGTAACTCCTGAGCATCTATCTAAAAACTTAGATAACCCATGGGTATTAAGTGAATACCTTATGAAATTAGGTAAGGTTTTAGAGGTGGATGTCGTTTTAATCGATTTAAGAGCAGGGCTAAGTGAACTTGCGAGCCCTATTATATTTGATCCTAGAATTGAACACTACTTCGTTACTACAGTTGCTCCTCAATCAGTCAAAGGTATGTGTGAAGTTTTATCTCGTTTGAACAGTTCAAACTCTACATTCAACTTTTCTACATACAGCAAGGAAAAACCATCAGTAATTGTTAGTCTGTTAACTAATCAACTTCGGAAATTACCAGCATATACCTTAGCCACTGAAATGTTGAACTCTGCATATCCAACAGATGACTCTGACATTTTAGCTCAAGGAATTGAATGGCTTGAAGTTGACTTTAATCAGTCATTGATGAGCCTATCCTCCATTAGAAGTGCATATGAGGCCTTACCACACTCGACACTCTATGATTCTGCAAAAGATTGGGCGAAATCATTATCTTCTTCTGCATTTGATTTAAATAATGCTAATGGTCATACATCAGGGAATAAAAATATTTCTGACGCGCAAAAATTACGTGATACATGTAGTAAGTTTCAATTTGCCGAAAATATTGACGCAAATGACATGCTTGTAACCGATCCGCTCCGAAATTTTGCAAAATATTATACCGACACTCTACCTAATGCTGTATCTATTGGAGCTAAAGGTGCGGGAAAAACATTCACATATATTCAAATTTGTCTTTCTGGAAACTGGGGAAACTTCCATAAAAAAATTAACACAGGAATTACCTCCACCGTTGATGCTGTAGTATTTCCATTACTTGCGTCAACAAATCTTGATGCAGCAAGTGAAAAAGTTCGTTCAATCAGGAAACAGTCATTAATTAAGCTTGGGCTAAAATCTGAGACCACCCTTGACTCAGCATCAAAAAAAGTCAAAGCTGCATTAGATACAGCTGATACCAATTGGGATGAATTCTGGATTGATTTTTTATTGTCAGAGCTAGGGGGGGAATGCAATTCTCTTCAAGAGCTTAATGAACAATTAACTAGTAAAAACCAGTCATTACTCTTGCTTGTAGATGGTATAGAGGATTTATTCGATTCCCCTGATGCAGAAGAGATCCAACGAGGTGCAATAAAGGCATTGTTACAATTGCCGAATGCCCTTTCAGAAATCCCTGATAGAAAAATAGGGTTAATTTGCTTTATCCGGGCTGATTATGTACAAACTGTCATAAAACAGAATTTTTCACAATTTGTATCTAGATATCAACCTTTTAGATTAGAGTGGACACCTGAATCATTCCTTCGTTTAGCCTATTGGGTTGCAGGGAAATCAGCTATAATTAACGCAAACCCTAACGAAGCCGATAAATTAAACAGTGATAATTTACTAACTGCTCTAGAAAAACTGTGGGGTAAAAAACTAGGTCGAGATAATTCAAAAGAAGCGAATAGCGCAAGATGGGTTTTTGCTGCAATCTGCGACTTAAACGGTAAATTACAAGCAAGAGATATAGTTAGATTCCTGAAGTTTTCAGCTGAGGCTATGTTACAAACACAAAGCTCAACTATAAAGCCTGAAGTTTGGGTAGACCGCATTCTTGCACCTGAAGCAATCCGTAAATCTTTACCTGCTTGTAGCCAAGAAAAAGTTTCAGAAACAGCAAGCGAAATAAAATCATTAAATGATTGGCTTGCAATCCTCAAAACAATACCAAAAGAAGTGAAAAAAGTGCCATTCAACCCATTAGAAGTTGGATTATCACTGGAGCTTTTAAACTCTTTGAAGGAGTTAGGAATTATTTATGAAGATACAGACCAAAACTCTGAAGACAGGTATTTTTTACCAGAGATATATAGATGGGGGCTTAACTTTACCTCCTCTGGAGGCGGAAGGCCTCGGGTTCAAGCTTTACTAAAACGAAACTTAGGCGGAATTCCGTTCTAAGATATCGAATTAAAATCTATTTTTAATTATAGTGGTCATCATCATCTCATCTAGCATGATGGCCACTCTGCTAAAAGGTATAGCAATTAAATATTATCTTCAACAATCCTTGATCTAAAAACAATCATAAAAACATGGTTGAAATGTAAAAAAAAAAAAAAAAAAATCACAAACCGATTATCAAAATTCAATGCAATAACACCCATCATTCTGATGTATCATTTTTAATTAAACTTAAAACATGAGCTAAAAGTTCTATAGGAAGTTGCGAATCCTTACATTTAATTTTTCACAAGATACTCAGTATACTTTCAACCTGAATATAAAAGCTTACAAGTCTCGCACTACGCAATTTCCCGTTGCAAATGGCATATATCACTCTATAATTAAATCTTAAGCGGTGACATAGTGTAAGCGCACCCGTTTTAGTTCCACGCACTTTTTGAGATTTCCCGGGTTTTGACCCTGGCCCAAATTCAGTGCAGTGCTAAATCAGAGATCTTCGTCTTTCCGGAGACTTCGGATGAATTCAGCCGGAGTCATGTCATTTAATGATGAATGCGTTCTCTCATG
>NZ_JBPYUI010000031.1:0-47473 GCF_051858335.1 Klebsiella sp. K47 | reverse complement strand
GCTGCGAGCGGGCGACGGCGCGCTGCCGGGAGGCGATTCCGCCGCTGCTCGGCGACCGCCAACGTGCCGCCTGCTTTTATAGCGAATTTGCGGAGGTGACAGCATGAGCGAACGCTATGTCATTGAAGTGGATGGACTGAAAAAATATTTTCCGCTACGCGACGGCCTGTTTGGTCAGCAGACCGGCGAGCTTCGCGCGGTGGACGGCGTCAGCTTTAATATCCGTCCGGGCACCATTTTTGGCCTGGTGGGCGAGTCCGGCAGCGGTAAAACCACCGTCGGCCGGACCCTGCTTGGCCTGTACGAGAAGAGCGCCGGCAGCGTGAAATTTCACGGTCAGGAGCTGGCCGACCTGACCGCGCCTGCCCTGCGCGCTATCCGGCCCAGGATGCAGCTGGTGTTTCAGGACCCCTATAGCTCGCTGAACCCGCGGCTGCGTATTGGCGACGCGATTGGCGAAGCCATGCTGCAGCACAAACTGTGCGCCCGCAATGAGCTATATGACCGGGTGATCGACGTGATGAAGATCTGCGGCCTGGCGCCGGAACACTATGCCCGCTTCCCGCATCAGTTTTCCGGCGGCCAGCGTCAGCGGATCGGTATTGCCCGGGCGCTGATCCTCAACCCGGATTTTATCGTCGCCGATGAACCCATCTCGGCCCTTGATGTGTCGATTCAGGCGCAGATCATCAATTTGTTTTCCGACCTGCGCGACAACCGCGGGGTCACGTTTCTGTTTATCTCCCACGACCTCGGGGTGGTGGAGCATTTATGTGACGATGTGGCGGTGATGTATCTCGGGCAACTGGTGGAAAGCGCCAGCCGCGATGCGCTGTTCAACCGCCCCCTCCATCCCTACACCCGCGCCCTGCTGGCTGCGGTGCCGACCCTCGACCCGCACAGTGAACCGCAGGCGCTGGTGCAAGGCGAGATCCCGGATCCGGCCAATCCCCCCGCCGGCTGCCGCTTTTCATCCCGCTGCCCGCTGGCCAGCGAACGTTGCCGCAGAGAGCCTCCGGCGCTGCGCGAGGTGGCCCCGGGCCATCGGGTCGCCTGTCATTGGGTCGCATCCTGAGCGCGGTCAATGGGGTTATTTATTTCTAAACAACCGACCGATTGTGCGCGGCAGCGCCAGGATTTACTATCCGCCCCGTCTTGTGAGACGCGCGATAAATGAAGCGGAACATCTTTGTACTCTTTTGCCCAATGGCTTCGGGCATTTTTTCTCCACGCCCGGGAGCGATCCTCCCGGCAAGATATTTAGCGGGGCGCGGTCGCCCGTCTGTCAAAACGCAGCAATGGAATTGCTCGTCCGCGTCCCGCTACCCTTTTCCCGCCGCTAATTAAATAAGGGCAAAAAAATAAGACAACATGAGATTGCCTGGGGTATAGCTTTATCTTATTTTTTAAGCGTGTACTCCCTGTTAAGGTATCAACATCATGCTTAAGCGTCGCACTCTCAAAACAGCACTGGCGGCGGTTATTTCCCTTGCCGTCATGGCCGCGCCAGCGTATGCCAACCCGGGTAATGGCAATGGCAACGGCGGTGGGAATCACGGGAACAGTGGTAACCATGGCAATAGCGGCAATCATGGTAACAACGGTAACAGTGGCGACCATGGCAATAAAGGGCAAAATAAAGGCCAGTCCACTGAAGATCACGGCAAACGGAAAAACTACGGCAAGCCCGACCACGTCGACAGCGATATTAGCTTCTCACGGGCGCGCTCCCTTGCCGTGAACTACGGTCTGGTCGGCTATCAGGCGCTGCCGCCGGGTATCGCCAAAAATGTCGCCCGCGGCAAACCACTCCCTCCGGGGATCGCCAAAAAGACCCTGCCAGCTTCTATGATTAACGACCTGCCCTATTATCCGGGCTATGAATGGCGGGCGGTCGGCGATGATCTGGTGCTGGTGGCCCTGAGCACCGCGATCGTCACCGCCGTGATTAACGGTGTGTTTGACTAAATCATCTGCTTATTGAAAAGCCTCGCCTCGGCGAGGCTTTTTTGTGCCTGATGCCGGTGAGTGACGGCTCACCGGCATAACCAGTATGATAACGGTTCAACCAACCCGGGACCGACTATGGACAAAGACACAGTAGTAACGCTGTTGAAATACAAGCGCTGGATTGACCTTGCCACCTTACAGGCGATCCGCGCGATTGACGGAACGGTACATGGCGAAAAGCGTCACCTGACCATCAGGCTGATGAACCATATCCATGTCGTTGATATGATTTTCCGGGCGAACCTGCGCGGCAGGCCGCACGGCTACACCGCGCTGAATACCCCTGAGACGCCAACCGTTGATGAGCTGGAAACGGCCATGACCGCCTGTACGGACGAATACATTCAGTACGTCAGCGCCATGACCCCCGCCGATTTCCACGAACGTATCGCCTTCAAATTTGTCGACGGCGGCGACGGCAATATGACCGCGATGGAGATGCTGAACCACATGCTCTTTCACGGCGCCTATCACCGCGGCGCGGTGGGCTGGATGATTGGCGAATGCGGCGGCGTGCCGCCGAAAGAGGTGCTGACCGTTTTCCTGCGCGACCATCATTCCTGACCGAGCGAAACCATTCACCGTCGATTACGCGGAGAATCAGCAGGAGCTCTGCCTGATGTCGAGTATGGGTTTTCTGGTACAGGGCGCTAAGGTGGGTTCTGATCGTGGCGATAGATACGCCCAGATGTAAGGCTATCAAGGGGGTTCAGGATCCACTGTCGCGGGTTTGGATAGCGCCCCCCTTCCGGCATAACGTCAGCCAGATCGTCAGGGCGCACAGCAGGGTGACGACCGCCAGCCCGCTAAACAGTAGCGTATAAGCAGAGTCATAGCTCTCGCGCAGCACCCGGAGGGAAAAATCAGGCAAAAGCGCAGCCGCCTGCGGCATATTGCCGGCCCCCAGCCAGCCTGCGGCGCGGTGAATCACCTCGGGGGCATACCCGTGAACGCGACTCTGCAGGGTCAGGGTATTGCTTGCCGTTAATACCGCGGAGACGACCGCCAGGGCGATCCCCTCGCCGGCAACGCGTACGGTGTTGAACAGGCCTGCCGCCATACCGGCTTTGGCGACCGGCACAGCGGATATCGCCAGGCCATCCATCAGTCCCCAGGGAAGCGCCGCCCCCGCCCCACAGAGGATCAGCGCCAGCACCAGTTGCGGGAGGTGGTTACTGTGAAAAGCATCGCCCAGCAACAACAACCCGACGGAGGCCATCATCAGTCCCGCCGTGGACACCTGCCCCGGTGAAAACCAGCGGGTGAGCAGGGCCGCAACGGATGGGAAAACCAGCATCGGCGTGGTCAGCGCCATCAGATACAGTGCGCTCTGCGACTCACTCATCCCCTCTCCGCCCATAAAATGCAGTGGAACAATAATCAGCAGGACCACGTAGCAACAGCAGGTGGCGACAGGCAACAACAGTACGCCGACAAAACGCGGATGACGCAGCAGGGAGAGTTCCAGCACCGGGTTGTTCACCCTCCGGCAGCGTACGACAAAGGCCACGAACAGCCCCCCCGACGCGATGAGCAAGGCCAGCGTGGTCAGGGATAAAAAACCGCGGGCCGGAATGACCATAAGCGATGCAGTAAACAGCATCAGGGCCAGCGTAAACAGGGTTAAGCCCAGGTTGTCGGGTGTCCGCGGCTCGCTTTTTTCTGTCGCAGGCAGAGATACCAGGCCTATAAGCAGAACCCCTGCCGAGAGCAGCGCAAACAGGGCGTATACGCCGCGCCAACCCACCGCGTCGATCATGAAGCCGATCAGCAGCGGACCGAACGCCAGACCAATGCCGAACACCGTGCCGAGGATGCTGAATGCCCTGGTCCGCTGGGCGCCATCATACAGCTGGGCCAGCGCCGCACTGCCGCTGGCTAAAATCATCGCCGCGGCCAGGCCCTGCAGCGCCCTCAACACGCCTGACAGGAAGAGATTGTGCGTCAGACAAAACAGCAGGCTGCTCAGGCAAAACAGCGCGGCGCCGGCGATAAAAATACGTTTTCTGTCGATGGCATCCGCCGTCACCCCTGCGGCCAGCAAAAAGCTGCCGAAAGTCAGCATAAAGCCATTGGTCAGCCACGACAGCGCAGCGGGAGAGCCGCCCAGCGACTGCTGTATCGCGGGGGTGGTCATGACGCCGCCGGTAAAACTTAACGGCAGCAGCAAGGCCGCCATAAAGACAGAAAGCGCGGCCAGGGCGCTGGCGTATCGGGAAGGTGTTCTGGCGGTGAGTAACATCGGGCGGCCCTCATCAGTCGGCAAGAAAGAATAAACTGTCGCCATCCTATTGCGGATGTTAATGCCGATAAATAGACTGAAAATATCTTCTTAAAAGACATAAGGTTTATAATCAATGGACAGCCTCACCTCGCTGACGTCCTTTGTCCGCACCGCCGAAACGCTAAGCTTTGTTCAGGCCGCCAGGCTGCTGGGCATATCTGCCTCGGCGGTGGGTAAGAATGTCGCCCGGCTTGAGCATAAACTGGGGGTCCGGCTGTTCAACCGCAGCACCAGAAACGTCAGCCTGACGGCGGAGGGGGCCGCATTTCTGACCCGCTGTCAGAGTATCCTGGAGCTGATCCTGGAGGCCGAGTCAGAGCTGACCAGCAGTCTCTCACAGCCCACCGGCAAACTGAGGATTTCACTGCCTGTCATTGGCTACCGCCTGTTACTCCCCGCCCTCACCGCCTTTAGCCGTCTTTATCCGCAGGTTGAACTGGATCTCGACTTTAGCGACCGGCTGGTCAATCTGATCGATGAGGGAGTTGATGTTGCTATCCGCAGCGGTGAATTAGCGGACTCCCGCTTGATCGCCAGAACGCTGGGAGGCTTTCGTTTTGTGCTCTGTGCCAGCCCGGCCTATCTGGCGGAATACGGCGTTCCCGGCTCACCAGCGGAATTGGCGGCGCACAAGTGCATTTTTT
Source organism: Klebsiella sp. K47 (assembly GCF_051858335.1). NCBI lineage: Bacteria > Pseudomonadati > Pseudomonadota > Gammaproteobacteria > Enterobacterales > Enterobacteriaceae > Klebsiella > Klebsiella sp. K47. Next base: position 42,535 of record NZ_JBPYUI010000031.1, on the reverse strand, counting down.
TCCGCTTCCCCGCGACGGGGCTGATCCAGCCCTGGGAACTGCGCGGTATGCGACTGACGGCAGATTTCAGGGCCGCTGCCGTGATGACGGTCAATAACATTGAGGCCGCCATTCGCTTAAGCGCGGCGGGGATGGGCATCGCTTATGTGCCTGATTTTGTCGTGCGCGAGGCCATGGATGAGGGACAACTGCAGGAGGTGTTGCCCGGCTGTTGCGTCAAGGATGGGCATTTCTCGGTCCTGTGGCCCGCCAGCCGCTACCTGTCACCAAGAATACGCTGTTTTATCGATTTTATAGCTGCGGCAGAGATACCTTTGTCACCAGCATCGGCGCCCCCTTCCCTCTGAAAAGCCCTGCGCCGGATATCCTGCCGCCCGGCCAGCGAAAGCCGGCGGCAGGTGCGCATCATCAATCATCCGTCAGTACAATGCGTCCTATAACCCGGTACTTTTGCGCATCAAAGAGGTAAAACCAGACCGCGATGGCGGCGCCAAAGCAGAAGCAGGCCAACACGATCCACGGAATGGCATGATAAAAGGAGGAGCTGGCGGCAGCGCCCGCGGCAAACGCCATATTTTTGAATAACAGGTAGACGATATAGATCATCCCCATCCCCCCAAGCAACGGCGCAACGCCTGTTTTAAACCAGTGTCCTTTGCCAATATTTTCTTTATTGCCGTGGAAGTAAACGATCACCGCAAAGGCGCAAAGCGCCTGGACAATCATAATGCCCATCGTACCCAACAGCGCCAGCAGGGTGTAAATATCCGCGTAAGGATCTTTACCGGTGATAAAGAATAGCAACACAATCAGCGTGGCGATAACGGTCTGCACCGTAGAGGCAACATGGGGGGAGCCGTGGCGCGAGTGTGAACGACCCAACGTGCGCCCGGCAAACGGAAACAGATTTTCCCGCCCGAGCGCGTAGAGATAGCGCGCCGCGCAGTTATGAAACGCCATCCCGCAGGCAAAAGAGCCAGTGATCACCAGCAGCTTAAACACCCCGACCGCCCACTCCCCCAGATACTGGCGAGCCGGACCGTAGAAAATCTCTCCTGCGCGGTTAGGATCCTGCGCAAGGGCAATAGCCTGCTCCGGTCCCGTTCCGGCAATCGCCATCCACGAAATGAACACGTAGAACACGCCGATACCAATCACGCCCAGCAGGGTAGCCAGGGGAATGATCTTTTTCGGGTTCTTCGACTCTTCACCGTACATTGCCGATGACTCAAAGCCCACCCATGACCAGAAGGCGAAGAATAATCCAATTCCGGCACTGGCGCCGACCACCCCTTTCGCCGGGGTAAAGGCGTTCAGCGGGTTGATCGACTCGGGGACAAAACCCTGTGGCCCTCCGCCATGGATCAGCACCGCCACCGCGACGGCGGTGAGGATCAATATTTCCAGTACCAGGCACAGGCCGAGCACCCGGGAAGTGAGCGAAATATCGAAATAGCTCAGCACTCCGGTAGTCATTAGCATGGCGAAGGCTAAGATGAGCCAGGGGATATGTACGCTGAAGACCGTATTGATTAAATCCTCACAGAAAAAGGCGAAGATCCCGACCAGCGCAGCCTCAAAGACAATGTAGGTCATGGTCACCGTCACTCCTGACGCCATGCCAACGATCCGCCCAAGGCCGTGTGAAATAAAGCCATAAAATGCGCCGGTAGCGGTAATAAACCTGGCCATCTGCGCATAGCCGATGGCAAACAGGGCAAGGATAAGGGTGGCGACCATAAACCCCGCGGGCGCAAACTGACCATTACCACTACCCACCGCGATCGGCACATTGCCCAGCATCGCAGTGATCGGCGCTGCCGTGGCGATAGTCATAAACAGCACCCCGCCAAGGCCTACCGCATTTGGCCGCAGCCGCTGCACAACATGTTTTTCCGCCGCTGGCGCGGGATTGGCAAGAATTTCATTGCTCATGATGAACGCTCCGTTCAGTTCAGGCACGCGGCGGATTCAGGCAGGATCTGCCCACCGTCAACAATTAGCGACTGGCCGGTGATGTAGCCAGCCTGACGGGAGGCGAAGAACAGCGCTGCCGCAGCAATATCTTCCACCGTTCCGAGGCGTTTGAGCGGCACGGCGCTGGCCATCCCGGCGATATAGTCCTCGCCCATATCCCTCAGCCCTTCCGTGACGATATTCCCCGGCAGGACGGCATTGACGGTAATGTTGTCGCCGGCCAGTTCCAACGCCGCGCTACGCATAAAACCCAGCTGGGCCGCTTTGCTGGCGGCATAGTGAGCCCAGCCCGGATAGCCCGTTACCGGCCCGGTAATCGAAGAGGTGAGGATGATGCGACCATACTCTGCCCGTTTCAGCCATGGCAGCGCCGCCTGGACAGTTAAAAAAGTCCCTTTACTGTTGATCGCCTGCACCTCATCCCACTGCTGTTCGCTCATGTCTGCCAGCGGCGCCGAAGGAAAAATCCCCGCGTTGCAGCAGACAATATCCAGACCACCCCACTGCTGTGCGGCTTCTGCCACACAGGCTTTTACCTCTTCGGCATGACTGACGTTGCAGGTCAGACCGCGTAGCGTTAATCCCTGCTCCGCCGCCTGGCCGATCGCGCTATCGATACGCGATGGTGTGCGGGCGGTAATGGTCACCTTCGCCCCGGCGCGGGCAAAGCCGAGTGCAATGCCAAGACCGATCCCACTACTCCCGCCGGTCACCAGCACATGTTTGTTCATAAAATCTGACATCATTTTTCCCCGTCTGTGAAAGTTCTGCGATCCCATCCGTTTGGCCTGGCCGTGCAGCGATCTCCGTCGCTGGCAGGAAAAGAATAATCACGTAAATGTTGAATGTTCAACATTTTAAAGTGAGATTTCAGCATAAAAATAATGCGCTATGATTGGGCACAAGACTGGTGCAATAGACAGATTAATTTATCTATATATATCAATTAATTAATAACAAACTTCACGCTTTGATTACGCCTGAATGAGAAAAACACACATTATACGTTCCGTTATGGTGCAACCGGCTGAATCCAGCCAACTAAATCACACTAACTTGCTGTTAATAAAATAATTAATAAACAAAAAGCATAATTAAAGCGCAACAGAAAACAAAAAAAACCTCACACATCTTGCAAATCCCGCAACCACAACATAAAAATGTGTTAAGCGTGTCATTTCAAATTGAGGACAGCATGTTTAACGACGAGTATTTAACAACACTTACCCTGAAGCTGCGGCCGCTCCTGCCCCGCTGGGGCCTCAGCGAAGGCGCAGAGATTGGCCTGCTGACGGTTTCAGAAAATGCCACGTTTCTGGTCAGCGATAAGATGACGCAGAGAAAGATCGTGCTGCGAGTGCATCGCCCAAACTACAGCTCAGCGGTGGAGATCCATTCTGAGCTGATGTGGCTAAACGCCCTGCATGCCCGGGGAGATATCAACATCGCCGTACCGCTTGTACTGGATGATGGGACCTGTATCGCCAGCCTCATCGACGGCGAAACGGTCACCCACGTCGTGGGATTCACCTTTGTTGCGGGCAGCGAACCTGATACCGGTAGCCATCTCACCGGCTGGTACCATGCCCTGGGACGGGTTGCGGGAGAACTGCACAGGCACAGCGAAGGCTGGGTAAAACCCGAGGGTTTTCATCGCAAGGTGTGGAACACCGAGACGATTATCGGACGTCATGCCTGGTGGGGCGACTGGCGGAAGATGACGCAACTGAGCGCCGACGATATTACGCTGCTGGAGGCGGTGGAGGCCACAGTGGTCGCAAGACTGGAAGCGTACGGACAGGGCGCCGACCGCTATGGGCTGGTGCACTGCGACATGCGGCTGGCCAACCTGCTGGTGAATGAGAATTCGCTGACGGTGATTGATTTTGACGACTGCGGCATCTGCTGGTTTGGCTGGGATTTTGCCACCGCCGTCAGTTTTATTGAAGACGACCCGGCCCTTGCGGACTACCGCGCTGCGTGGCTTGCGGGCTACCGTAGCGTCCGTCCCTTCAGTCAGCAGGACGAAGTGATGCTTCCGGTGCTGGTGATGCTGCGCCGCTTACAGCTGACGGCCTGGCTGGCCAGCCATAGTGAGACAGCCACCGCCCGTCGCTACAGCCCGCAATGGGGCGCCATCACCGTACGCCTGGCCCAGGCGTTTCTCCTCCAGGCGTCACCGCTTAGCGCTACCGTTAACTGCAAGGAACCTGCTGATGAACAATAAAACCCCCATTCTTCAACTGAACCGTTTTGACGCGCTGACCGGCGTGGCCGACGAAAACCTGAGCCGACAAATTGCCCGTCGCCACGCCACCCAGGGGACCGGTTCGGTGCTGTTTTATCCACAACCGATCGTCATGGCGTCGGCCTCCGGAGCCTGGATGGAGGACTCCGCCGGCAACCGTTATCTGGATATGTATAACAACGTGCCGGGCGTGGGGCATTGTCATCCGCATATTACCCAGGCGATGGTGCGCCAGGCCGGGTTACTGAACACCAACACCCGCTATCTGTTCCCGGTACTGGAGCAGTACGCGGACAGCCTGCTGGCGACGTTCCCCGCCGGGCTGTCGAATGTGATATTTACCTGCACCGGCAGCGAGAGCAACGACATCGCCCTGCGGATGGCCCGCTTTATCAGTGGTCGGCAGGGGATCATCGTCACCGAGAGTGCCTATCACGGCAATACAACGGCGGTGATGGAGGTCTCTCCCTCCGGGCACAAAGAGGCCCTCCTGCCCCCGTGGGTGCATACCATTCCCGCCCCTGACCTGCGCAGGCTGTCAGCGGGCCAGACGCTGTCTGACCTCTTCGCCGCCGACGTTGAGCGCGCCATGGACGAGCTGGATGAGCGGGGCTACGGCTGCGCGGCGCTACTGGTGGATACCATTTTTTCCAGCGACGGCGTTTTCGCCGATCCGCCGGGATTTCTGGCTCAGGCGGTAGCCCGCGTACAGGCCCGGGGCGGACTGTTTATCGCCGATGAAGTCCAGCCGGGCTTTGGTCGGACAGGCTCTCATTTCTGGGGCTTCCAGCGTCACAGTGTGCAACCGGATATCGTCACGCTCGGCAAGCCAATGGGGAACGGTTTTCCCATGGCCGCGGTGATCACGCGTCCGGCTATTCTGCAGGCGTTCAGCGAAAAGACCGAGTACTTCAACACCTTTGGCGGTAACCCGGTGGCTGCCGCCGTGGGCCTCGCGGTACTGGAGGTGATTGAACAGGAGGCCCTGATGAACAACGCCCAGCGCAACGGGGACTATCTGCGTGCCGGACTGCGCCAGCTGGCCCAGGATTTCCCGGCCATCGCCGACATTCGCGGCGCCGGACTGTTCAACGCCATCGAGTTTGCCCGGCCAGACAGCGGAGAGCCGGATCCGCAGCTGACGAGTCGCGTTATCTATCACCTGAAGCTTGAGGGCGTGCTGATTGGCGCGGCCGGTCGCTTTGGCAACAGCCTGAAGATCCGTCCGCCGCTGTGCTTCAGTCGCGATGATGCAGATTTCTTCCTCGAACGGCTGGCGAAAGTCATGGGCCGCCTGAACGGATAGTCTAACCGACAGGGCAAACATCCAGTTTGTTTGCCCTCGGCGTGCAGGTATATTAACGGCATCAGCGACTTCAGGGAGAGTAACCAGCGTTCATGTCGAAGAGAAAAGAAGACCGTCAGCAACAGATCCTGCGCGAACTGGCTGAGACCCCGACCCTGCGGATTGGGGATATGGCGCGCACCCACGGTGTCTCTACCGAAACCATCCGTCGCGATCTCGACGAACTTACCCGCCGGGGCGTACTGAACCGAACTTACGGCGGTGCGGTGCGGGCCATGAACAGTGAACCGACGGTCACGGAGCGCCACCAGCTGTTTACCGAAGAGCGCGAGCGCATCGCCCGGGATGCCGTCCATTGTATGCGCGAGGGCAAAATATTCATGATCGGCTCCGGCGCCACCACGGTACATGTTGCCCGCCGGATGGCCAGCGAGCTGCGGGATATCACGGTCATCACCCACGCCTTCGGCGTCGCAACGGTGCTGTCGATGAATCCAACCATCCGGGTGATCGTCGCTCCCGGGGAGTACTGCGCTACCGAAGGGGCAATGACCGGTGCGCAGACGCTTCAGTTCCTCAGCCAGTTCACGGCGGACTATACGTTACTGGGGGCCAGCGGTATCGCCGCCGATGGGCCAAGCGAGGCGTTAATCGACAGTGGAACGGTTTACCGGGCGATGATCCAGCGCGCCGCGAAGAGCATTGTCGTCGCCGACCACTCGAAGTTCGACCTCACCTATCCCTACCACTACGCGGGCTGGTCGGGCATCAGCCGTTTAATTACTGACCAGCCCCTGCCCGACCATCTCGCTACTGTACTCGGCCGGGAAAAGGTGGTCGTGGCGCGTGGTCATGCCGCTCCTGAACAGCAGTGACCCGCGCCGGTACGTTTACCCTTTGGCAAAATTGGCCTGGATCCGCTGCTGCAGATAATCCTCGGCGCTGATGGGCGGGTACTTCCTCTGCGGCCCGAGGATCTCGACATCTTTATTGGCCTGGCAGAAAAACGCCAGGCTGTAGCGCGGCCCCTGATATTCATGGGGCAGCGGATTTCTCACCCGATGGAAGTTAGACGGCAGCTGGTCGTCGCTCCAGCGCATCAGCATATCGCCGATATTGCAGGTGATCACCTCCTCGCGCGGCTCAATGCTGGTCCACTGCTGGCTTTCGCGGTCTTTACCGGGACAAACCTGCAGGCCGCCCTGGCCGGGGCGCTGGAACAGCAGCGTCAGGCAGTCAAAATCGGTGTGCGCGCCGGCCCGCCACATCCCCTGCTGCGACTGCTCGGTTGCATAGTAATGCAGCATGCGCAAGGTGCTCTGATAGGTGTCACGCTGCGGATCGTGCGCGGTGGTAAAAAACGATTCCGGAAAACCGAGCTTTAAAGCAAAGCAGGAGAGGATCTTCATCCCCAGCTGCCAGCACTGCGACTCAAACCCGAGCATTGTCTGCTGGAATGCTGGCAACTCCCGATCGCTGGGCCAGCGCCCGGCCATCAGAGGCCGGGTTATCTGATACGACTCTTTTTGATCCGGGGTGCGGGTCGACGGCCGAACCTGCGCTTTGCTTTCCCAGCCGGCGTTGGCGGCCAGCGGATACTGGCGCTTCACCTCGTCGGGCAGGTCGAAAAACGCCTCGGTCATGCTGAACGCCTGGCGGATATCCGCCAGCGGAATACCGTGATGGCTGACCTGGAAGAAGCCAATCTCCACCGCCGCCTCCCACAGTTGTTCGGCAATGTCATTTTTTCTTGCGGCAAAGTTCGACAGGTCGATACAGCGCACTTCGCGGGCGAAGGTCTCTTCGCCCTCGGCGCCCATCAGCGCCTCTTTTTCCAGTTCCTGTAAGGCGAAGCGTTGATTCTGGGTGGTTGCGTTCATCGTCATTATCCTGTTATCAGTTACACAGCGGCGCGCTGTTGGAGGGTACGGACGGCCGCCAGCGCGTCGTGGCGCATCGCGTCAAGGTCGAGACCGGGAATGGCGTCGTCTTCCACGATGGGGCGGCCATTGAGCAGCAGCGCCTTCAGCGCGGCTCGCCCACCGCAGGCCACCGGCCCAATGGCCATATCGTGCAGGCCGAAGTAGCGCGGATCGTCCAGCCGGTAAATGGCAAGGTCCGCCTGCATGCCGACCTGCAGGGTGCCGCTCTGCGCTAAGCCGAGGATCTGCGCCCCGCCGGCGCTGCCCCAGCGCACTACATCCTCCACCGTGGCCGCATCGGCCCCACCCTCAAAGGTGCCCCCGGCGTAGCGCGGCTGCGCCAGCATCCCCTTGCGCGCGCGCTGCAGCAGCCATGCGGCATGGGCTTCGCTTTGCATATCCGCCGCTTCATTCGAGGCGGCGCCGTCCACCCCCAGCGAGACCGGGACCCCGGCCTGCTCTAACGCCAGCAGATCGGCGATGCCGCTGCCCAGCCGGCCGTTGCTTTGCGGGCAGTGGGCGATGCCGGTTCCGGTACGGCCCAGCAGGGCAATCTCCTCCGGCAGCAGCTTCACCAGATGGGCAAACCACACGTCATTTCCCAGCCAGTCGTGTTCCGCGCAGAACTGCACCGGCGTCATGGCGAATTTCTGCCGCGCGGCGTCGAGATAATCGACGGTTTCCGATAAATGGCTGTGCAACCGGATCCCTAGCTGGCGGGCCAGCTTCGCTATCTCCCGCAGCTGGGCGCCCGGCGCGGAGTGCAGGACGGTAGTGGGCGCCATCACCACCCGGCGCAGAGACTCGGGCCGGGGGTCGTGATAGCGGCTGACCAGCCGTTCGACATCCGCCATATAGCCGTCGAAGGTTTCCGGACGCAGCGCCACCGGCAGATCCTGTTCCACCGCCCGCCCCTGGGTCGCCCCACCCCGGCACAGGACGATGCGCATCCCCAGCGCTTCCCCTTCGCTGAAGACAATCTCCGAGGTATCGAAAGGCATATCCGGCCAGTACAGGTAGTTGTGATCCGCCACGCTGGCGCAGCCCGAGCGCAGAAGCTCCACCAGGCCAATGCGCACCGCCAGACGAAAGGTATGTTCATCGAAAGCCGCGCGAAAGCGGTACGGCGTGGCGCTCAGCCAGGCCGTCAGGCTCTGGTTCAGCCCCTGCGGCTCGCCCTTCAGCAGCGACTGAAAAAGATGGTGGTGCGTGTTCACCCACGCCGGATAGATCACGCAGTCGCGGGCATCAATCAGTCGCTCTTCCGGCAGCGGCGTCAGGCTGCCGATGGCCGCAATCTTGCCGTCGCGGATGCGAATATCCGGCCCGGCCAGCCGCGCCGCCTCTCCGGGCAGACCGCTGAGGATGGCATGGGCATTTTTAATCATTAATGACATGGCGTTGCTCCTCAGGGTTTAACCTGCATGGCCTGAACAAATTCGGTAGTGTAGGCCTGTTTCCAGTCGGTGGCCGCCGCCAGCAAACCGGCGCTGACCATAAAGTCGCGGGTCTTCTGCCAGCGCGCGTCGGTCATCGTCCCCCAGCCCTGGCTGGCGGCATCCCCGCCGTCGATCAGGTGATGCTCACGGATCTGGGTCACGCCCCAGGCGAGCAGATCGTCGGTCATTTTCGGGTTGTCCTGCTTAATCAACGCATTGCCCGGCGCCGGATCCTTGAGATAGCTCACCCAGCCCTCCATTGAGGCGCGGACAAACTTCGCCATCGCCGCTTTACGCTCGGCGATGGTGTCCGGGCGGGCGATAAGGATGCCGCCGTAGGGGGGATAGCCGTGTTCGGAAAAGAGGAAGAAGTTCGCCTTCACTCCGGCCTTCTGCACCTGGAACACCTCGGAGCTGACATAGGCCTGCTGGGCGACAGCGTCATCGACGACAAAGGGTTGAATATTGAAGGTATAGGGGCGAACCTGCGCGTCGCTCAGCTGGTATTGCGCCTTCAGCCACGGCCACCACGTCGCCTGACCGGAGCTGGAGACCAGCAGGGTTTTGTCTTTCAGCCCCTGCAGAGAGGTGACATCGGCATGGGTCAGCAGCCCCTGGGGATCGTACTGAAAGGGCGCGGCAATGGCTTTTGCCTGGAAGCCGCGCTGAATGCCTTCCAGCAGCTGCAGGTCGTAACCGATGATCACATCGGCCCGCTTCGACAACAGCAACTGCATGCCGTTGACCTGCGGTCCGCCGGAGCGGATCTCGACGTCGAGACCGTATTTTTTGTACAGCCCGGTGGCCTGAGCCTGATAATACCCCCCCTGTTCCGCCTGGGCGTACCAGGAGGTCAGCAGAACGATTTTCTCCTCGGCCTGAACGGCCAGCGAGACACCGCTGAGAGCCATCAGGCCCAGCCAGCGTATGCCCCGGGGAAGGCGTGCGCCTGTTTTCATATCCCTCTCCTCTTTACGCCGGGAGGGGGAGCGAGCGAATGTGGCTCAGCCTCCCATCCCGGTCAACATTGAACCGCGACATGGTGACTGAGCAATGTCCCGTATGGATAACCCGTACTGACCGCTTCTACTCACACTCAGCTATACAAAAACAATGCCAGATTTAAACGCCTGCGAGCGGCCGCGAGAAATCGCCTGCGCCGCCCCCCTTGGGCATGCAACCTTTGATTCATGCCCACAAGAAACGCACCATAATGGTGCACTAATGAATGATTTTAGTACCTGCCCGACATTTCACAGTTGGCTGAAGAGCATCTCCAGCTGGTTCAGCATCATCGAGGCGGCAAGGGAAAGCTGGCGGGCAGGCGAGACGCATAGCGCCAGGGTGAAAGGCTTAAGCTGCGGATCGGTTAGCGGCACAAACGCCAGCTGGCCGGACTCAATCTCATCGAGAATATCCAGCCGGCACAGGATGCCGATGCCCATCTGCTCTTTGATCAGGGTGCGGATCATGTGAATGTTATTCGATACCGCCACCTCCTTCACCTCGTTGCCGCTGATGTTCACCAGCGCCTCCACCGGCTCGCTGATCATCAATGGGGCGGACGGCAGGATAAAGGGGTAGTCGAGGCACTGACTAAAGCGCACCGCGCTGCGGCTGGCCAGCGGATGGCCGGTGGGCACCACAATCCCCATATTCATCTCGGCAAACGCCCGGACCTGCAGTTCACGAGAGGTCTGGGGATTGAGCATGATGCCGAAATCCGCCTCGCCGGAGATCAGCGCCTGCTGGATGTGGATATTGTTGATGGTGGTCAATGTAAAAGAGATGTTGGGATAATGTTTATGCACCTCTTTGAGCATCGTCGAAAAGAAATGCCGGTTAATGGCATCGATGGTGGCGATGCGCACATGCCCCCGCCGCAACCCGCGCAGATCGTCCAGCTGCTCGCAGACCCGGGTAAAGTCCTTTTTCCAGTTATTGGCCGCGTGCAGGAGCAGCTCCCCGGCGGCGGTCAGCCTCAGCCCGGTGGGATGGCGCTCGAAGAGCGGCATCGCCAGCTCCTGTTCCACGCGCAAAATCTGACGGTCGATGGAAGACGCCGACACATGCAGCGCCTCTGACGCTTTACGAAACGATCCCTGACGGGCCACTTCGGTGAAATAGAGCAGAAATCGGGAGAAGGCAAACATGGTTTGGGTGCTCTCTTTTTTGCAACGGGTTGTGCGAATCAAAGCTCTGGACGCAACAGTTTTATCACAATACCGTAGCATTCATAGCGGAGAAACGATCGTTTCACCCATTTTCTTGCACGCCGGACAGTTCACCGCGAAGGGGAGTTATCTCTTCGCCGCCCCTGGCCGCCCTGCAGACAGCGGAATGAGGGAGAGAAAACGGTAATGCACAGCCACGATCTTATTTCGGTCTCGGTCGGGGAAATACGCCCCAACGGACAGGGAAATCTATCCATAATTTTGCAGACGGCGGCCGGGGAAATATTACCGGCCTACTCCGCCGGGGCGCATATCGATATTATTATTCCCGGCGTCGGTCCGCGGCAGTATTCCCTGTGCGGCACGCCTGACCGCAGTAATACTTATGAAATTTGCGTCAGGCTGACTGACACCTCCACCGGCGGCTCACGCTATTTGCACCAGCAGCTCAAAGCCGGCGATCGGCTCGCCATTTCGCCGCCGCGCAACCATTTTCCCCTGCCGCAGGCCGGGCGCTACCTGCTGTTTGCCGGCGGTATCGGCATCACGCCTTTGCTGGCGATGGCTGAAGCGATTGCCGCCAGAAAGGGGGCGCTGGAGCTGCATTATTATGTCGCCAGTTCGCGCCAGACGGCCTTCTCCCCGCGCCTGAACCAGCTGACTGCGAACGGCACGGTGGCCATTCACTGCAGCGAGGAAGGCGCGTCGCTTCGCCAGCGGGTCCCCGAATGCTTAACTGTGCCCCACCCTGATACCGCAGTAATAGCCTGCGGCCCGGAGGGTTTTATTCAGAGACTGCGGTCGGTCATGGAGGAATATCGCTGGTCGCCGTCGCAGTTCGTATTCGAGCGTTTCACTCCCGCGGCGGAAAATAATACTGCGGCGAAAAATGCGTTTTATATTGAGCTGGCCTCCAGCGGGCAGCGCCTGCAGGTGGCCGCGGATCAAACCATTGCTCAGGTATTACAGCACGCCGGGGTGGAGGTAATGCTCTCCTGCGAACAGGGAATGTGCGGCTCCTGTATTACCGGGGTCCTCGACGGGATCCCCGAGCACCGGGACAGCGTGCTGACGGCGGAAGAGAAAGCCGGCAACGACCAGATCACGCTCTGCTGTTCGCGGGCGAAATCGCCGGGTCTGGTTTTGGATCTGTGAGGAGACTGACGATGACGCTCCCCTCCTCTTGCGCGCCGCTCACCGGTATCAGCCGCGCCCGACTCCCGGCCTGGGCGCTGCCCGACGGCTGGCCGACGCGGGCCAACGGTGAGCCGCTGCTGGCGGACCTGGCCTTTCGCGACGGCCGGATTGCCGCACTGACCCCAACCGACCAGCCGACTCCCGGCCTGTGGGACCTGGCGGGAGCCCTGACGCTCCCCGGCCTGGTGGAACCCCATGCCCATCTGGACAAGACATTCACCATTGAACGCTGCCGTCCAGCGCAGGCCGGGCTGCTGCCGGCGATCCACGCCATGCATGAGGATCGCCGACACTGGTCCAGGGCGGATATTCAACGCCGAGCGTCCACCGCGCTGGCCCGGGCGGCAGCGAATGGCGTGACCCATTTGCGCAGCCATGTCGACTGGTTTACCGCCGACGCGCCGGACGCCTGGCAGGAGATCGCCCGCCTCGATACCGTCGGCCTCACCCTGGAGCGGGTGGCGCTGGTCCCGCTGCCCCTGTTTCGCGAGCCGGCGCAAGCGGAGGCCATCGCCCGGACGGTCGCCAACAGCGGAGAGCGCTGCCTGCTGGGCGGCTTCATCCACTCCTCCAACTGGGACGCCACCGCCATGGAAAATCTGCTGTACAGCGCGGCCCGCTGGGATCTGGATCTGGATTTGCATATTGATGAGGAGCTCAGCGAAGTGTCTCAGGGGCTGACCTGGCTGGCGGATCATCTCTCCCGCCACCCTTTTCCCGGGCATATCTGCTGCAGCCACGGCTGCGCACTGGCCGCCGGCAGCGACGAACAGGCGGCGCCGATCCTGCGCCAGCTGGCGGCGCACGGCGTCACCCTTATCGCTCTGCCGATGACCAACCTGCTGCTGCAGGATGCGACGTTCGGCCGCACGCCGCGCCAGCGGGGGATCACCCTGCTGCACGAGGCGCAGGCCGCCGGCGTGGCCACCCTGCTCGGCTGCGACAACGTGCAGGATGCCTTCTGCCCGGCGGGGAGCTATGACCCGCTGGACACCCTGGCCTGCGGTCTGTTCAGCGCTCAGCTCAGCGACCTGTTCGACCGGCAGTCGCGGCTGATCTGCGATCGCGCGGCGCTAACCGGTTCGCCGGCAGACGCGGCGCCTTTTGCCGTCGGGGCGGCGGCCAGCGTAGTGATTTTCCCGGGTAGCGACCGTTTTACCTGGCCTTTAAACAGCGCCGCCCGTCTGGTGGTTAACCACGGCAGGTTAACCCACCGGCGCGTGTGGCAGGAGGAGATGGCACATGAGTCTTGAAGCAGGCGCCGGGGCGCCGCTGGCGCGGTATGCCGCCTGGCGCAGAGCCGGCGATTTTATCTTTCTCTCCGGCATTATTCCGGTCAATCCCCTGACCGGCACCATCGTCAACGGCTTTCAGGATGTGCCTGAGCCGGTGCGGGAGCTGCTGGGGGCGACCGGCGAATTTTCGACCGATGCGAAACAGGGCCCGATCCTCGCCCAGAGCTGGTACGTCCTGGAGAGCATCCGCCGCACCGTGGCGTCCGCGGGAGGGCAGATGAGCGACGTTATCAAGCTGGTGCAGTACTTTCGCAACCTTGACCATTTTCCCTATTACAGCCGGGTCAGGAAGCTGTTTTACCCCGACCAGCCGCCCGTTTCCACCGTGGTGCAGGTCAGCGAAATGCTGCCCGACGCCACGGTACTGATTGAAGTCGAAGCGACCGTCTGGTTACCCCCGTCATTTAACTCCGAGGCACCGCGATGATTAACGGTTACATTCCTGCCGCGCGCTTTCTTCCTTTTCTGAGCTGGACGGACGTGGCCGCCCTGCCGGATAAAAACAATACGGTTATCGTCCTCCCCACCGGGGCGATCGAACAGCACGGCCCGCATTTGCCCTGCTCGGTGGACAGCGTGATATCTTCCGGCGTGGCGGGCCATGCCCTCGCCAGGCTGCCGGCGACGATCCCGGCCTACGCCATTCCGCCGATCGTCTACGGTAAGTCCGAGGAGCATCTGCATTTTCCCGGCACCCTGACCCTTAGCGGCGATACGCTGCTGCATACCCTGCTGGAGATCGCCGAATCTCTCTATCGGGCCGGTTTTCGCAAGCTGCTGATGATCAACGGCCACGGCGGCCAGCCGCAGATCCTGCAGATCGCCTGCCGGGAAATGCGCCTGCGCCACGGGGATTTCATCGCCATCCCCCACGACGTGTTCAACGTGCCCAACTGCGAAAAACAGTTTCTCAGCCCGCATGAACAGCGGATGGCGATGCACGCCGGGCATAGCGAAACGGCGCTGATGCTGGCGCTGGCGCCGGAGTGCGTCCATATGGAACGGGCCGTCGCTAATTTCCCCCCGGAATTCCCCTGCCCAACCCTGTCGAAAGGCCGTCCGGCGGCGGCGTGGGCGTCGTATGACTTTGGCCCCAGCGGGGTGATTGGCGACCCGACCCCGGCGACGCGGGAGCAAGGCGAAGGGCTTCTCGACTCCCTCGCCGCCAGCTGGGCGCAGGCGATCATCGAGATCCACCGCATGGCCTGGGTCGAACGTCGCGAACCGACCTGGGGCAAACAGCACTGGCACGGCTTTGTGCAGTCCCTACCACCTTCTTTCGCTGCTGAATCCAGGGAGCCCTGATGAATACCAGATTGACGCCCGTTTTTACCCTGCTGACCGTGGCCGCCCTCGCGACCTCAGCCTCCTGCTTCGCGGCGGAGAAGTTTACCTTTCTCACCAACTGGTATGCCCAGGCCGAACACGGCGGGTTTTACCAGGCCCAGGCCACCGGGCTGTATCAACACGCCGGTCTCGATGTCGAAATTAAAATGGGCGGCCCGCAGATCAACGTCATGCAGCTGATGGCGGCCGGTCAGGCGGACTGCACCCTTGGCGACAACGGCCAGGCGCTGGAGACCTGGCAGGCCGGGGTGCACGCGGTGACCGTCGCCACCGTGTTCCAGCACTCGCCGACGGTGTTTATCACCCATGACAAGGTGGAGAACCCGGCGGAACTTAAAGACAAAACCTTCCTGCTCGCCACCGAGGCCTATACCTCCTTCTGGCCGTGGGCGAAAAGCGAGCTGGGTCTGGCTGGCAGCAAAGTGCGCCCCTATACCTTTAACGTTCAGCCGTTCCTCGCCGATAAAAACCTGGTGCAGCAGGGCTACGTGACCTCCGAGCCGTTCTCCGTCGCCAAAGGCGGGCAGCCGTTCTATGTCTATCCGCTCAGCGACTGGGGCTACCCGCCCTACGGCAACTCGATTATCTGTATGGCCGACACCATCCGCAAACGTCCGGCGGCGGTGGCGGCCTTCGTCAAAGCCTCCATGGAAGGCTGGAAAAGCTACCTGCAGGATCCCGCCCCCGGCAACAGCCTGATCGGTAAAGCAAATCCGCAGATGGGCGCCGAGCAGATCGCCTTTGGCATTGCCCAGATGAAGCAGTACCAGCTGGTGACCGGCGGCGATGCTAAGACCGGCGGCATCGGCATCATCACCGAGCCGCGGCTGAAGAAAACCTGGGACATGCTGGTGAAAAACAAACTGATCGACGCCAGCAAGGTGCCGTTTGAGCAGACTTACACCCTGGAGATGGTCAAAGACGCCGGAGTGATGCCATGAATACCGCCCCGAAACTGACCGTGATGAGCGATACCCGCTTTATGCCCGCCGCTGCCACCCCGGCCATCGAGGTGCTGTCGGCGGAGAAAATCTACAGCAACGGCACCCGGGCGCTGCTGCCCGTCAACCTGACCATCAATCAGGGGGAGTTTATTACCCTGCTCGGCCCGTCCGGCTGCGGTAAAAGCACCCTGCTGAAGATGGTCGCCGGCCTTGTGGAGCCCAGCGACGGCAAGCTGATGCTGTGGCGGCGCGACAGTCGGGAAAAGGCCCAGCATCCGCTGTCGTTCGTCTTCCAGGAAGCCACCCTGATGCCGTGGAGCAGCGTGCGCAATAACGTCAGGCTGCCGCTGGATCTGGCCGGCGTGCCGCGGGCGGAGGGAAATACCCGGGTGAGTGAAGTCCTTGAGCTGGTGGGCCTCGGCAAGTTCGCCGACGTCCTGCCGCGCGAACTCTCCGGCGGCATGCAAATGCGCGTCTCCATCGCCCGCGGCCTGGTCACCCGACCAAAGCTGCTGCTGATGGATGAGCCCTTCGGCGCGCTGGATGAAATTACGCGTAACAAACTCGACAGCGACCTGCTGCGTCTCTGGCAGGAGCAAAACCTGACGGTAGTGTTCGTCACCCACTCGATCCACGAAGCGGTGTTTCTCTCCCAGCGGGTGATCATGATGGCGGCCCGTCCCGGACGGGTGGTCGAAGATATCCCCATCCGCGAGCCGTTCCCGCGCAGCGAGGCGTTCCGCGTCAGCCCGGCCTTTTCCCTGTATGCCCGTCAGCTGCAGGACAGTCTGTTGCAGGCCAGCCAGTCCGGTATGGAGTCATAATATGAAAAATACAACCGCAACGCCGTGGATCCAGCATCCGCGTTTTCTCAAAATTCTCTATCCGACCCTCGTCGCGGTGGCGATGGTGCTCCTGTGGCAGGGCGCGGTGAGCTATTTCCGTATCCCGGCCTTTCTGGTGCCGTCGCCGCTGGTGATGCTGGAAAGCCTGTGGACGCATCTCACGCCGCTGCTGCTGGCGCTGCTGTTCACCCTCAAGATCACCCTGATCTCGTTTCTGCTGTCGATTGTCATCGGCGCCGCGGTGGCGTTTATCCTGGTGCAGAACCGCTTTGTGGAAACCGCCCTGTTTCCCTACATCGTGTTTTTGCAGGTGACGCCGATCGTCGCCATCGCCCCGCTGATCATCATCTGGGTGAAGGATGCCACGCTCTCGCTGGTGGTGTGCGCCACCCTGATGGCGGTGTTTCCCATCATCTCCAATACCACTCAGGGACTGCGCAGCGTCTCCCCCGGCCTGCTGAGCTATTTTCGCCTCAATCACGCCAGCCGCTGGCAAACGCTGGTGCGGCTGCGTATCCCCTCGGCGCTGCCCTATTTCTTCGGCGCGCTGCGTATTTCCAGTGGGCTGTCGCTGATTGGCGCGGTGGTGGCGGAGTTTGTCGCCGGGACCGGCGGGACCAATACCGGACTGGCCTATCAGATCCTGCAGGCCGGCTACCAGCTGGATATCCCGCTGATGTTTGCCGCGCTGCTGCTGATCTCTCTCGCCGGGATCGCGCTGTTTGGCGTGATGTCCTGGGTTTCGCGCCGGGCGCTTAGCGCCTGGCATGAAAGCGAAGCCGTGCAATCTCATTAATGTTCTGCTGACGAACAGGAAAAAGAATGATGACTGATGAACAGCGTCAACACGCGGTCGCGGCGATCCAGCAGGCACTCCCGGCGCTGGAGTGGACCTTACAGCCGGCGAAGATCAAACGGCTCTCCCGCGATTTTCACTGGTTCAGTCCGCTACTCACCGAGCAACTGGCGGGGAAACAGGCGGACGCGGTGGTTCGCCCGCGCGATGAAGAGGAGCTGCGCCAGCTGGTCTGCGCCTGCGCGCAGCACCAGCTGCCGCTGACCCTGCGCGGCAGCGCCACCGGCAACTACGGACAGCTGGTCCCCCTCGAAGGCGGGCTGCTGGTGGATATGACCGGGCTCAACCAGATCGTCGCCCTCGGCAACGGCACAGTGAGGGCCCAGGCCGGCATTCGCCTGGCGGACATCGAAACCGCCGCCCGCCAGACGGGTTGGGAGCTGCGCTGTATGCCATCGACCTATCGACTGGCGAGCCTGGGCGGTCTCTACGGCGGCGGGTTCGGCGGTATCGGCTCCATCAACTATGGGCCGCTGGCGGCGCCCGGCAATGTGCTCAGCGTCAAAGTGATGACCGTCGAGCCGGTCCCCCGCGTGCTGACCGTCCCGGCTCCCGAAGCGCTGCTGCTGCATCACGCCTACGGCACCAATGGCATTATCCTGGAGGTTGAGCTGGCGCTGGCACCTGCGCACCAGTGGATTGAACGTCTGGACGTGTTTGACGATTTCGCCGATGCGCTGAACTATGCCAACGCCTGCGTCCGCTCGCCGGGGCTGGTGAAGCGCCAGGTGGCGCTGCTGGCCACGCCGATCGCTGACTATTTTAGCCACCTCAACGATCGTTACCATGCCGGGCAACATGCGGTTATCAGCCTGATCGCCGAGGAGAGCGAAGGACTCTGCGCCAGCCTGTTACCGCGCCATCGCGGGAGCAACGCCATCCGGCAGGCCAGCGACGAGGCCCGGACGCGCAACGGCTCGTTAATGGAATACTGCTGGAACCACACCACCCTGCATGCGCTCAAGGTGGACAATACGCTGACCTATCTGCAGACGGCGTTTGATCCGCTGCGCTATCCGCAGCAAATTTTACAGATGGAGCAGCACTTCGCCGGGGAGGTGATGTCCCATATTGAATTCCTGCGCGATATCGAGGGCAATCTCACCGCCAGCGGTCTGCAGCTGGTGCGCTATACCACGCCCGAACGTCTTAACGCCATCATGCAGATATTTCGCGACAACGACGTCAAGATTAACAACCCCCACGTGCTGCAGGTTGAGGACGGCAAACAGGGCGTGATTCGTCCCGACGTCGTGGCGGTGAAACAGTCTCTCGACCCGGCGGGATTGCTTAACCCCGGCAAGCTGCGCGGCTGGGCGCTGCGCGACCAGCTGGAACTCGACAGCAACCCGCTGACGCGGGCCACCCGCGAAAGCCCCACGACCTGATGGTCCCCGGTCCGGTTGGGCGCTAACGGGTCGCTGGCCCGTTGCCGCCCAACCTCATCCTGCGCCGGACAGTCCCGCCATATGGACGATAAGCCCTACTGCGGCGGCGGCGGCCAGTACCCAGGTCAGCTTCCACTTATAACGAAACAGCAGCCCGGCGGCGCCCAGGGCTATGGCTGCGGACCACGGGTCGAAACCGGATGGTCCCCAGACGGTATGCCAGATAAAAAACAGCGCCAGATTCAGGATAACGCCCACCACCGCGGCGGTGATGGCGGTCAACGGCGCGGTAAATCCCACCTTATTATGGGTCGTTTCAATAAACGGCCCGCCGGCGAGAATAAAGATAAACGAGGGTAAAAAAGTAAACCATGTCACCAGGCACGCCGCCGCAATGCCCCCCAGCAGCACATCATCGACGCCCAACACCGCTTTGGTGTAGCCGCCGACAAACCCGACAAAGGTCACCACCATGATCAACGGTCCGGGGGTCGACTCCCCAAGGGCGAGGCCATCCATCATCTGCCCTGCCGTCAGCCAGCCATAGTGGGTCACCGCCCCCTGGTAAACATAAGGTAGGACGGCATATGCCCCGCCAAAGGTCATCAGCGCGGCTTTGGTAAAGAACCAGCTCATCTGGGTCAGCGGATGCGCCCAGCCCAGCATTAGCGTCAGGGCGGCCATCGGCACCAGCCACAGCAGCATCCCGGCGATCAGCACCTGAGAGGTGCGCCGCCAGCTGAAAATGGCATGGGCCGGGATCGGCGTCGTGTCATCAATGATGGCGGCTCCGCCAGGGTGACTCTGCGCACGGTGGGCGTCGGCTTTGCCGAATATCGTCGGCGCCAGCCGTCCGCCGATAAAACCCACCAGTGCCGCGGCGAGGACGATCAGCGGAAAAGGAACGTTCAGCGCAAAAATAGCGACAAAGGCCGCGGCGGCGATGGCCCAGTAGGCGCCATTTTTCAGCGCCCGCGAGCCGATGCGGTGCGCCGCCTGCAGCACGATCGCCGCCACGGCGGGTTTGATGCCATAAAAAATCCCCGCCACCACCGCGACATCTCCCCAGACGAGGTAGATCCACGCCAGGGCGATGAGCAACACCAGCGAGGGCAAGATAAACAGCACCCCGGCGATGACGCCTCCCCAGGTTTTATGCATCAGCCAGCCGATATAGGTCGCCAGCTGCTGAGCCTCCGGGCCCGGCAGGACCATACAAAAGTTGAGCGCGTGCAGGAATCGCCCTTCCGAGATCCAGCGTCGGTTATCCACCAGCTCCTGGTGCATCATGGCGATCTGCCCGGCAGGCCCGCCGAAGCTGATGAAGCCGAGCTTCAGCCAGAAGCGAATTGCCTGCCAGAAGGGGACGGAAGCGACGACGGAAGGGCTGTCACTCTGCGGAAGAACGACCGTTTTGCTCATGATTACCAGACCTCATTTCACAGGACTTCAGTAAGCCGTCGAACAGCGAGCAGGCTGCCGCCAGCAGTTGGTCATCGTCCGTAATGGTTTCCCGCAGCCCTGCCAGAATGCTTTCCACCCCCGCCGCCTCCGGGGTCGGTTCCCCACCGACGTCCAGGAAGTGGATCAGCCGCCCCAGGGCGTCGGGGATCGCGGCCTCCAGAGCAAAGCGCCGGACCAGAACTTCGAAGGTCACCCGCGTGCCGACGTGGCTGAACGGCGCCCCGTCAAAATCAAAACCGACCGCCGTCGCCGGACAGGTCTCGGGCGCGGCCAGCCACAGGAACCGCGCCTCGTCGTCAATAAAGCGCCGGATAAGCCAGGCGCTGGCCAGACGATCGACCCACGGGCGTCGGCGGGTGGCCCACAGCCGGCCGCGAAAGGCGCCTCTGTCCAGCAGGCTCAGTTCGCCCGCCACCGACTGCGGCTCGTTCGGCGATAGCCGCTGATTAATGACCTGCTCGATAGTGGCCAGTCGCTCAGCGGCTTGCTCCCGGGCGGCCCCCGGAAAGAAATCAATGGCCTCGATCCGCCGGTAGTCACGCTGAATTTTACGCAGTTGTTTGAGCTGAGCCGCCAGTTCGTCGTTGGATAACGTCCCCTGCAGCGCCTGCAGATCCTGCAACAGCGCGTCGTACTGTTCACGACGATCGAATAGCGGCCTGAGCGCCTCTTCTTCCGCCGCCTCAATCGTGAAAACATACCCGGTCCCCCCTTCCGCGCGGATCGCCTGGCAGGTGCTGAGGAAAGTGTCATAGCCCTGGCGCACGTCGGGCAGCAGATAGACCCCATCGCGCAGGACCACCGCCCCGCTCTGCTTCAGGGTTCGCCAGACACGCATGCGCAGCGTGGCTTGAGACGTTGTCAGGTTAAGGATCAAGAGATGCATTGTCATGTTGTAGAGATTACTACAGCATGTAGCGTCTGTGACGTTTTTACGCGCAAGGAGTCAGATGAATTTCAGCAATGCATAGCTGAAAAAAGCAAAAGACGGCCTGCGCAGCGGCAGGCCAGGCGCTAAGCGCGGGATGGGGATAAGGGGCGCAGCAGCAGGGTCAAGAACGCCACCGCAACCGGGACCAGGGAGCCCCACAGCACGGCGTTCCAGCCGAAGGCGTTGAGCAGAACCCCGGACGAAAACGACCCCACGATCATCACGCCGAAGACCAGAAAATCGTTGAGCGACTGAACCTGGGTCTTCTCTTCCGGGCGGTGGAAATCGATGATTTTCGCCGAGGCGCCGGTGAAGCCAAAGTTCCAGCCGATGCCGAGCAAAATCAGCGACAGCCAGTAATGATACACGCCGAGACCGCTGAGACCGACCGCCACCGACGCGGCGGTGATCAGCAATCCCGCCGCCGCCATTCGCACTGCGCCGAAGCGCTGGATCAGCCGGCCGGTGAAAAATCCCGGGCCGTACATCGCCATCACATGCCACTGGATCCCAAGGTTGGCGGCCTGCTGGGAAAGACCGTGCATATGCATGGAGAGCGGCGCGGCGGTCATCAGAAAATTCATCACCATATAGGCCACCGCGCCGCTGAATACCGTAGTGGCAAAACCCGGCTGGCGGACAATCTCGCGCAGCGGCCGCCCTCCGCGCACGCTGGCCGCGGTGGGCTCCGCCGGCGTCACCCCTCTCAACAAAAAGGCGGCCAGCACTGCAACCAGCGCCTGAGCGAGGAAGGTGACGGCGAAGGTATGTGCCGGCCAGAGGTGCATGGTGCCGGTGACCAGCATCGGGCCAATGATCCCGGCGGCCACACCGCCGCCCATCACCAGCGACAGCGCACGGGCGCGACGCGCCGGGGCGACGCCGTCGGTGGCGGCAAAACGAAAACTGAGCGCCACGGCAGCATAGGCGCCGCCAAGCATCGCGGCTAGACAAAACAGCAGAAAAGAATTCAGCACTACCGCCAGGGCGGCCGCCAGTCCGGTCACCATCCCGGCGCCGGTGCCGAGCCTGAACGCCGCTTTGCGGCCCCGCGTTCGCGCCAGCGCGCCGAAAGGCAGAATGGAGGCCGCCATCCCCAGCACAAACAGGGTGATCGGCAGCGTGGCCAGCGACGGGCTGGGGGCAATCGCGTTACCCACTATCGCGCCGGTAGCGTAGAAGACCACCGAGTTGGCGCCGGCCAGCGCCTGAGCGGCAGCCAGGCGAAGGATATTTTTGTTCTGCACCGCCAGCGGCAGCATGTGTTCTGTAGACATCCGTTGTTTTCACCGGTTTGAGAGTGGCGCCAGGCTGGCCGTCTGGCATCGCGCCCTGTTTGTTGGGTTCCCTGACCGTTACCTTAGCCGCAAAATACGCTTTTGCATCATAGCGAATCGCAATATTACCCGGCGATCTGGCCCCTCTTCTGCGCCAGACCGCCGGGCCTGGCTTCGCCGCCCGTTTTATTCCGGGGATTCGTCGCGTCGCGCGGCGGCAAATTTCGCCGCGATCATCGCGGCCGTCGGCTGGACGCCGCCCAGACTCCACTGCTCCGGGTCATGTTCGTCAATGCGGATCCAGACGGACTGACGGAACTGCGGATCGCCCTGCCCCTCAATCTCCACCAGCAGATCGGTCATCCGTCGCAGCAGCTCACTTTTCTGTTCCGCGGTCATGATCCCTTTAATGGTTTGCACGTTAACAAATGGCACGCTATTCTCCTTAGCATCTAGGTCTAAAATTCAAACTCAGAGTAGAAGGTCAATCTCGCGATGTCAAAAAATAAATCACTGCCCTACCTCGACCCGGCGCTGTGCGGCCTGGCGGAAGGAGCCAAAATACTCGGCGACCGCTGGGTGCTGCTGATCCTACGCGAGGCGTTTTACGGCGTGACGCGCTTTGAAACGTTGCTGTCGCACACCCATATTACCCGCCAGACGCTCACCACCCGGTTAAAAACCATGACCGAAACGGGATTGCTCAACAAAGTGCCCTACCGGGAAGCCGGCTCCCGCGAACGGTATGAATATGTTCTGACTGATAAAAGCCGTAGCCTGGCGCTGGTGCTGTTCGCCCTGATGGAATGGGGCCACCAGCACGTGCTGCACAGTGCGCCGCATATAGCATTGGTGGACAGCGCCAGCGGCGAGGCTGTCCATCCGGGGTTTATTACTGCCAGCGGCACCGTGGCGAGCCCCGCCGCCCTGCAGATCGTCAAGGCAGACGAACGCTAATAGCGCCGCTACAGAACTTTCGTACGCCTCTGGCGAAAGCCGCCGCAAGCGGGTATGTTGCATAGCCACGGTACCCGACGAGTGCGGGACATTTTTGTTTCATCGAACTGTGCGATAAAGGATGAAGGTATCCGGTGACCATTCCGACGCGCAGATCGCGCATGCTAAAGGTAGAAAATGTCGCTTCGTTCTCTGCGGGCTTTATGTCTGACCAGCTTTTTTATTGCCGACGTGCGCGACGGCCTCGGCCCGTTTCTGGGGATCTTTCTCACCCAGCGTCACTGGCAGGCGGAGGACATTGGCCTGCTGATGTCCGTCGGCGGTATCGCCGGCCTGCTGGCGACCCTGCCCGCCGGCTTCATCACCGACAGCTCGCGGCATAAGCGCTTGCTGCTGGCCGGGGTCTGCCTGGTGATCACCCTCACCACCCTGCTGCTCTGGTTTAGTCAGAAGACCAGCGTGGTCGCCCTCTCGCAAGTCGCCAGCGGCATCTGCGCGGCCTTTGTCGGACCGCTGATCGCCGGGATTACCCTCGGTCTTGCCAGACAGCGCGGCTTTAGCGCCCAGATGGGGAAAAACGAAGCCTTCAACCACGCGGGAAATTTCTTCACCGCGCTAATGGCCGGGGCTATCGCCTGGTACTGGGGCATCGGCGGCATTTTCATTCTGATGGCCTGTACCACGCTGCTTACCCTGGTCGCCCTGCTGGCGATCCGCGGCGGCGATATCGACGATGATGCCGCCCGCGGCATCGAAGCGGCATCCACGCCCTCCCTGCCGGGGTTTGCCATCCTGTTCCGCCATACGCCGCTGCTGATCGCCGGCGTAACCCTGATGCTGTTCCATCTCGCCAATGCCGCACTGTTGCCGATGCTGAGCATGCGGATCGCCGCCGCGCCGGGACACCTCAATCCCGGACTGTTTGCCGCCGCCACGGTGATTATTTCGCAGGTGGTGATGATCCCGGTGGCCATCCGGGTCGCCGGCAGCATCGACAAATACGGTTACTGGCGATGCATCCTGCTGGCGCTGCTGATCATGCCCATCCGGGCGGCGCTGGCGGCGTCCAGCGACGCCCCGGCGATGATGGTCCCGGTGCAAATTCTTGATGGCCTGGCGGCAGGGATTTTGGGGGTGGCGGTGCCCAGCTTTATCGTCTCGCTGCTGCGCGGCAGCGGGCACGTTAACGCTGGACAGAGCGTGGTGATGCTGATGCAGGGCGCCGGGGCGGCAATGAGTCCGGCGTTAACCGGGTCTATCGCCGGGCACTACTCCTATGCCACCGCCTTCGGCGTGCTGAGCGTTATCGCGATTGTCGCCCTGATGGTATGGTGGCGCAGCGCTCCGCTGCTCACCGTCTCCGCGTCACCGCCAGTCGGCGAGAGCGGGCAGTAACCTACGGCACAGCGACCTGGGGAGAGAGGAAATCGCCAGCCGGGCAGCAGCCCCCTGCTGCCCGCCTGACGTGTGAGTGGCGTTAATTCACCCGCGCAGGCAAGGTAATTTGCTGCAGGGCATTCGCCATATTAATTTGAATCAGCTCTTTAAGACCTTCGCGCTTAATAAACTGGCTCCGGTGCTTACTTTTCACCTCTTCAATACTCTTTTTGATCTCTTGCGCCGGCAGTTTATACCAGCCGCGAGCCTGTTTCTCACCGCCCATTTCCAGCCACAGCGATGAATAACTGGCTTTCACCAGATCGCTTTTCACGTGGTAATCAGAATCGATGGCGTAGACCGTGGAGATGTTGAAATATCGCAGCAAACCATACAGCACGCTCATGATGATATTTTTCGGCCGCGCGCCATGCAGCTCTTTAGTCAGCACCTTCACTTCGTCATTGGTGATATCTTTCCCGCCCTGGATGCCGCCGATATAAGCGCGGCCATCGTCGGTGCAGGAAAAACAGACGCTATAGACGCGCCGGTCGCCAAGAAACAGCTGCAGCATCAGCTCCCCTTCCTCCTGAAACGGCGAGGCCAGCAGCTTAACGTCAAGCTTATCGCCATTTTTCAAGGGAATAGAAAACATCTCGCGGCCAAAATCCGCGACATTGTAGAGCTGCGGCAGGACATCAGGGTGAAACGTTTTCTCGATGAAATTCAGTGAACCATGGGCAATATCCAGTTTGCGTCGTTTTGACAGCCGTTTATTGAGATACGCTTTAAACGGTTTATCCTCAAAAGGCACCAGTCCTTTGGTCACCGCGGTCAACCGCGCGCACTGATATTTCGCACAAAGTCCTTGATATTCTCTGTATTTACCTCCTGCGAGCGAGAGCTCTCTGCATTTTCGTAAAATTTTTTTATAGCTTATTTTGACCTGACCGATCACTTTATTATGTTTACGCCATTCTTTGATGGCGCCTGCAACAGTATGTTCCATTGATTAAGATCCATAGATTCATCCATAATCGCGGCCATATTAACATAAAAGCGTTTCGTCAACGCTTAATTACTCCTTCGTTGTCCTTTCATTTAATATTTAGGCAGGAAATTATCCTGGCGACGTTATTTGTCGTTAAACTTATTCTGTCAACGATGAATTATGGTAGGTAACGCCCTCCGCTCAGCGACTTAACGCTCTGTGCCTTCGGCGCGAAGCGCGGCTACATCCGCTGGCGGTTATGCCCTATACTTGACCCTGATTCAAAACCAGCAACGATAGGTAACTTATGGAAATTGATCTCGACAACCTGGTCTTCAGCGGCCTGGATGAAGCGGAAGAGCGCAACGCGGAGCGTCTGGAAGAAGCGGACAAAAAAGCCCAGGCGATCGTTGCCGACGACGACTGCGGCGACGCCTGTAAAATCTGATTGTCAAACCGGCCAGCAGGCCGGTTTTTTTTGACGCCCACACCTCAGGTGGGTAAAAACCCTTTCAGCGTATCCAGCAGCGCCTGCGCCGCCTTCGACAGCGGCAGATGTCCGGCATGGATCGCGCCGACGCACTTCTCAATCGGCGGATCGCAGAGCGGGATGCAGACGGCGCCCAACGATGCCATCTGCGTTTTACACAGCGCCGGCACCGCGCTGCCCCCCAGGCCGCTGGCCACCATCCTCCCCACCGTCACCAGCTGATGACTCTCCAGCGCCACGTCCAGCTGACGTCCGCTGCGCGCCAGCGCCTCCTCCAGCATAAGGCGTACCGCCGAGGGGCGCTGCAGGGTAATAAAGTCGAGGGTCAACAGCTCCTGCCAGCTGAGCTGCTTTTTCTTCGCCAGCGGGGATTGTTGGGGAACGATCGCCACGAAGCGGTCCACCGCCAACGGGGTAAACAGCAGGTTGTGGTTGGGCGATGGCTCGAAAGCGATGCCCATCTCCACCCGCCCCTCGCGCACCATCTCGATCACCTGCTCATTAATCACGTCATGCACCGTAACGTTCACCCCGGCATAGCGGTCGCGAAAGGCTTTCAGCGCCTCCGGCAGAACGTTGGCGGCAAACGACGGCATCGCGGCGACCGAAATTTTACCCCGCTGCAGGGTAAAGCTCTGACGCATGGCCTCCTCGACGTTATCCCAGTCGGCCAGCAGCTGACGGGCCATCGGCAGAAAGAGTTCCCCCTCCTGGGTAAGGGTCACTTTGCGGGTGCTGCGCTGCAGCAGCGCGCCGCCCAGCGCCTCCTCCAACCCTTTGATGGTCAGGCTGAGAGCTGGCTGCGACAGATTCAGCCTTTCGCTGGCGTGGGCGAAATTCAGAGTGTGAGCTACCGCTAAAAACGCGCGTAACTGTTTGACACTCATTCTCATTTTTCTTCCTGTTAACTAATTGAAAAAAATTAGTTAACAGGAAATTAATTAAAATTCCAAATGAGTGAGTCACAAATTCAAAATTATCAAATCAGTCGCCTGCGCCAATGATAAGGCTATCGCAAGGCAGGAGAGACAAGATGGCAGGACTGGATAAACGCGTCGCCAGTTACGAAGCGGCGCTGGAAGGGTTAACGGACGGCATGACGCTGCTCGCCGGCGGCTTCGGCCTGTGCGGCATTCCTGAGAACTTGATCGCCGAGGTGCAGCGTCGCCAGGTGCAGGGGCTGACGGTGGTCTCTAACAACTGCGGGGTCGACGGTTTCGGTCTCGGCATGCTGCTGGAGTCGCGCCAGGTCAGCAAGGTGGTGGCCTCTTACGTCGGGGAAAACGCGCTGTTTGAACAGCTGGTGCTGAGCGGCGAGCTGGCGGTAGAACTCACCCCGCAGGGAACGCTGGCGGAAAAAATCCGCGCCGGCGGCGCTGGCATCCCCGGCTTTTACACCGCCACCGGGTATGGCACCCCGGTCGCCGAAGGCAAAGAGGTGCGCCAGTTCGACGGAAGACACTACATCCTTGAAGAGGCGATCCGCGGCGATTTCGCGCTGGTCAAAGGCTGGAAAGCCGACTGGTACGGCAACGTGGTCTATCGCCACACCGCGCAGAATTTCAACCCGCTGATGGCCACCGCCGGGCGCATTACGGTGGTGGAGGTGGAAGAGATTGTGCCGCCGGGCGAACTGCCCCCCTCCGCCATCCATACTCCGGGGATCTATGTCGACCGGCTGATCGTCGGGCAATTCGAAAAACGTATTGAACAGCGCACCCTGCGCGCCGGAGGGCACTGAGATGCTGACCCGTGAACAAATGGCGATGCGCGTCGCCCAGGAGCTGCGCGACGGCGACTACGTCAACCTCGGGATCGGTATCCCGACGCTGGTGGCCAACTACATTCCCGCCGGCATTGAAGTGATGCTCCAGTCGGAGAACGGCCTGCTGGGGATGGGCGAATTTCCCGATGAGGAAACCATCGACGCCGACATGATTAACGCCGGTAAACAAACCGTCACCGCGCAAACCGGGGCGGCGATCTTCGATTCCGCCCAGTCGTTCGCCATGATCCGCGGCGGCCACGTCGACCTGACCGTTCTTGGCGCCTTTGAGGTCGACGTCGCGGGCAACATCGCCTCATGGATGATCCCTGGAAAAATGGTCAAGGGGATGGGCGGCGCCATGGACCTGGTGGCCGGCGCGCAGAACATCATCGTGGTGATGACCCACGCCTCAAAAAACGGCGAATCCAAACTGCTGCCGCAGTGCACCCTGCCGCTCACCGGCGTGGGCTGTATTCGCCGGGTACTCACCGATCTGGCCCTGCTGGAGATTGTCGACGGCGCGTTTGTCCTGCGCGAAGTGGCCCCGGGGGTCAGCCCCGACGAGGTGATACGTAAAACGGCGGGACGGCTGATCGTCGCCGACGACGTGCGCGAAATGCGCTTCAGTTAAGGAGAGATCATGACCGATATTGCCATTGTTACTGCAGTACGCACCCCGATAGGCAGCTTTCGCGGCGCCTTCGCCCCTCTTTCCGCCGTCGACCTCGGCGCGGCGGTGGTGCGCGGCCTGCTTGAACGCTGCCAGCTGCCCGCCGCAGCGGTCGACGAACTAATTTTCGGCCAGGTGCTTACCGCCGGCTGCGGGCAGAACCCGGCGCGCCAGACCGCGCTGCGGGCCGGCCTGCCGGTCGACACTCCGGCGGTCACCGTCAATCTGGTCTGCGGCTCCGGACTGAAAGCGGTTCAGCAGGCGGTGCAGGCGATCCGCTGCGGCGACGCCGGGATCGTTATCGCCGGCGGCCAGGAGAGCATGAGCAATGCTCCCTATCTGATGCATGGCGCCCGCGACGGCCTGCGTTTCGGCCACGCCAGCCTGCAGGACAGCATGATCCAGGACGGCCTGTGGGACGCCTTCAACGACTACCACATGGGCATTACCGCCGAGAACCTCGCCGACGCCTTCGACATCAGCCGCGAGCGCCAGGACGCCTTCGCCGCCAGCTCCCAGCGCAAAGCGGCGGCTGCTATCGCCGCCGGGCGCTTTCGCGAGGAGATCGTTCCGGTCAGCGTCCCGCAGGGCAAAAAGCCGCCGCGATTCGTGACTGACGATGAGCAACCGCGCCCGGAGACCAGCGAGCAGCAGCTGGCCCAGCTGCGCCCGGCGTTTCGCCCGGCTGACGGCAGCGTCACCGCCGGGAATGCCTCGTCGCTGAACGACGGCGCCGCGGCGGTCCTGCTGATGCGCGTCGATAAAGCGCGCGAGCTTGGGCTGCCGGTGCTGGCGCGCATTGTCAGCTCAGCGGTCGCCGGGGTCGACCCATCGGTGATGGGCATCGGCCCGGTGAGCGCCTGCCGCCAGGCGCTGCATCGCGCCGGCTGGACGCTGGACGAGGTGGACCTTATCGAAGCCAACGAGGCTTTTGCCGTCCAGGCGCTGGCCGTCGGTCAGCTGCTTGAGTGGGATAGCGAGAAGGTCAACGTCAACGGCGGCGCCATCGCCCTTGGACATCCCATCGGCGCCTCCGGCTGCCGGATCCTCGTCAGCCTGGTGCATGAGATGCAGCGCCGGGGCGCCAGCAAAGGGCTGGCAACCCTGTGCGTCGGCGGCGGCCAGGGCATCGCCATGACTCTACAACGTTAACAGGAGCCACTATGTTTACACCACGCCTGGCGGTACTTGGCGCGGGACTGATGGGCGTCGGTATCGCCTGCCATTTCGCCCGCCACGGTCACGCCGTCCGCCTGTATGACACCGATCCGCAGCGTCTCGCCGAGGTTCCGGCAGTGGCCAGCGCCATCCTGTGCGAGCTGGAGGCCAGCGGTCAACAGGATCCCGCCGACCGCGACGCGGTGCTGGCCCGTCTGACCCCCACCCCGACGCTGAATGCCCTGGCCGATGCCACGCTGCTGATTGAAGCGATCCCCGAACGGCTGGCGCTGAAGCACGCCCTGTACGCCGAGCTGGAAACGCTGATCGCCGACGAGGCGATTATCGCCAGCAACACCAGCGGCCTGCCGCCGGATCGGCTGGCGCAGGGCATGCGCCACCCTGAACGGTTGCTGATCGCCCATTTCTGGCATCCGCCGCACCTGATCCCGCTGGTGGAAGTGGTGCCCGGGAGCGCCACGCTGCCTCATCTGGCACGCCAGGTGAGCGACTTTTGCGCCGCCTGCGCGCTGGAGGCAGTGGTGCTCAACCGCGCCGCGCCGGGCTTTGTCGGCAACCGGCTGCAGTTCGCCCTGCTGCGCGAAGCACTGCATATCGTCCACAGCGGCATCGCTTCCCCGGAGGTGGTGGACCAGGTGATGCGCGCCTCGCTGGGCCGCCGCTATGCGATGGTCGGCCCGCTGGAGGCTGCGGACATGACCGGCCTGGCGACGGTCCAGGATATCTGCCAGCACCTGCTGCCGGAGCTGGCCAGCGGCACGGAGATGATGTCGCTGGTGGCGGAGAAAGTGGCGCGAGGCGACACCGGCGCCCGCAGCGGGCAAGGCTTTTACCGCTGGGACGAGGCCCGGCACCAGCGCATCCAGTCGCGCCGGGAACACCAGCTGCGCTTCGCCCTGAAACCCTAGTATCGCGTTCTGTACCCCTACAATAACAATGAGAGTGAGACGTCGTGATGAGTGTGATAATAGCCCTGGCCGCGCTGGCGTTACTGATGCTGGCAGCCTACCGTGGATACAGCGTGATCCTCTTTGCGCCGATCGCCGCCCTCGGCGCGGTGCTGCTCACCGACCCGGGCGCGGTCGGCCCGGCCTTTACCGGCCTGTTTATGGAAAAAATGGTCGGCTTTGTGAAGCTCTATTTCCCGGTGTTTCTGCTGGGCGCGGTATTCGGCAAGCTGATTGAGCTGTCGGGATTCTCTCGTTCGATTGTCGCCGCCGCCATCCGCATCCTTGGGCGCCGCCACGCGATCCCGGTGATCGTGCTGGTGTGCGCCCTGCTGACTTACGGCGGGGTGTCGCTGTTTGTGGTGGCCTTTGCCGTCTACCCTTTCGCCGCCGAACTATTTCGCCAGAGCGGGATCCCCAAACGGCTGATCCCCGCCACCGTCGCCCTCGGGGCATTCTCGTTTACCATGGACGCCCTGCCCGGCACGCCGCAGATCCAGAATATTATTCCCACCAGTTTCTTCGGCACCAACGCCTGGGCGGCCCCCTGGCTGGGGCTTATCGGCTCGCTGTTCATTATCATCTTCGGTTTGCTGTGGCTGGAGCGTCAGCGCCGCAAAGCGCAGGCCCGCGGCGAAGGCTATGGGACCGACCTGCAAAATGAGCCGGAGACCCCGGATGACATCGATCTGCCGCATCCGCTAATCGCTATCGCCCCGTTGCTGTTAGTGGGGGTGCTGAATCTGCTGTTCACCCACTGGATCCCGCAGTGGTACGGCGCCAGCCATGAGCTCACCCTGCCGGGCCTGGCGAAGCCTGTCGTCACCGAAGTGGGAAAAATCACCGCCATCTGGGCGGTGCAGGCGGCGCTGCTCTCCGGCATTGTGCTGGTGCTGGTTTGCGGCTATCGCAATATCCGCGGCCGGCTGGCGGAGGGAAGCCGGACGGCGGTGGGCGGGGCTATTCTCGCGGCGATGAACACCGCCTCTGAGTATGGCTTCGGCGCGGTTATCGCCGCCCTGCCGGGTTTCCTTGTGCTGTCAAAAGCCCTCGCGGCCATTCCCAATCCGCTGTTAAACGAGGCGATCAGCGTCACGGTGCTGGCCGGGATCACCGGCTCGGCCTCCGGGGGGATGAGCATCGCCCTGGCGGCGATGTCCGAGACCTTTGTCGCCGCCGCCCACGCCGCCAATATTCCGCTCGAGGTCCTGCACCGCGTCGCCGCCATGGCCAGCGGCGGCATGGACACCCTGCCGCACAACGGGGCGGTGATCACCCTGCTGGCGATCACTGGCCTGAGCCATCGCCAGGCCTACGGCGGCATTTTCGCCATCACGGTGATCAAAAGCCTCGCGGTACTGTTTGTCATTGCCACGTTCTATGTGACCGGCATTGTCTGATACCAGATTGAAGGAGTAATAAAATGAACTTACACGGTAAAACGGCGCTGGTCACCGGCTCCACCAGCGGCATCGGTTTAGGGATCGCCAAAGTGCTGGCGCAGGCAGGCGCCCAGCTGGTGCTCAATGGCTTCGGCGACAGCAGCCACGCCCGGGCTGAAATCGCCGCGCTGGGCAAGATCCCCGGCTATCACGACGCCGACCTGCGCGACGTCGGGCAGATCGAGGCGATGATGCACTATGCCGAAAGCACCTTCGGCGGCGTCGATATCGTGATCAATAACGCCGGCATCCAGCACGTGGCCCCGGTGGAACAGTTCCCGGTGGACAAATGGAACGATATTCTCGCCATCAATCTCTCCAGCGTCTTCCACACCACCCGCCTGGCGCTGCCGGGTATGCGCCAGCGCAACTGGGGGCGCATCATCAATATTGCCTCAGTGCATGGCCTGGTGGCGTCGAAAGAGAAATCGGCCTACGTCGCCGCCAAGCACGCGGTGGTCGGGCTGACCAAAACCGTGGCCCTGGAAACCGCGCGCAGCGGCATCACCTGCAACGCCATCTGCCCGGGCTGGGTGCTAACCCCGCTGGTGCAGCAGCAGATCGATAAGCGCATCGCCGAGGGGGTCGACCCGGAGCAGGCCAGCGCCCAGCTGCTGGCGGAAAAACAGCCCTCCGGGGAGTTTGTCACCCCGCAACAGCTGGGCGAAATGGCGCTGTTTCTGTGCAGCGACGCCGCCGCCCAGGTGCGCGGCGCCGCATGGAACATGGATGGCGGCTGGGTGGCGCAGTAAGCCGCTGGCGCCGCGAAGATCAGAACATCGCCAGAAAGCGTTTCACCGTACGCGAGCGCTCGAAGCGCCGCCAGGCGATGGCGATATCGGTCTTCAGCGGCGCCCCGCTAAGCGGGTGATAGCTGACGTTCGGCTGCTGGATGCAGGTCATCGACTGCGGAACCAGCGCGAAGCCGAAGCCTGCATTGACCATGCTCAGCGACGATGAAATTTGCGACGACTGCCAGGCGCGCTCCATATCGATCCCGGCGCGCAGGCAACTGTTATACACCAGCTCATACAGCCCGGGGGCCACCTCCCGCGGGAAGAGGATCGGCGCCACGTCGCGCAGCTGCTCCAGGGCAAGGGTCGGCTGCGTCGCCAGCGGATTATCGCGCGGCAGCGCGATAACCATCGGCTCCTCATCAATAATCCGCAGATTAAAGGCTTTACTGCTCTCGCACGGCAGGCGGACGAAGGCGATATCCAGCTCGGCCTCGCTCAGGGCGGTCATCAGATTGGCCATATTGTCTTCCATCTGGTGCAGGGTCACCCCGGGGTGGTCGAGCTGAAAACGGTGCAGCAGCGTGAAGATTTGCGGATGGAAAGCATCAGAACTGGTAATGCCTAGCGACAGGCTGCCGTTCATCCCGCGCGCAATGCCCTTGGCCTTCTCCAGCGCCGCATCGCTCATGGCGAGGATCTGGCGGGCATCCTCATAGAAAGACTCTCCCGCTTCCGTCAGCTCCACCCCGCGGGTTAAACGCCGGAACAGCGGGGTCCCCACTTCGCGCTCAAGCCGCTGAATTTGCTGACTTAACGGAGGCTGTGAAATACCCAGCTCCTTGGCGGCCTGGGTGAAGTGCCGCGTCCTGGCGACGGCGACAAAATAGCGAAGATAACGAAGTTCCATATCGAAAACGTCTCAAACCAGCATGGTTTCTATATTGGAACTGTGAGCTGAATCGGGTCAACATTTATTTAACCTTTCTTATATTTGTTGAACGAGGAAGTGGTATATGAATCATTCTGCTGAATGCACCTGCGAAGAGAGTCTATGCGAAACCCTGCGGGCGTTTTCCGCGCAGCATCCCGAGAGCGTGCTCTATCAGACATCGCTCATGAGCGCCCTGCTGAGCGGGGTTTACGAAGGCAGCACCACCATCGCCGACCTGCTGAAACACGGCGATTTCGGCCTCGGCACCTTTAATGAGCTGGACGGGGAGCTGATCGCCTTCAGCAGTCAGGTCTATCAGCTGCGCGCCGACGGCAGCGCGCGCAAAGCCCAGCCGGAGCAGAAAACGCCGTTCGCGGTGATGACCTGGTTCCAGCCGCAGTACCGGAAAACCTTTGACCATCCGGTGAGCCGCCAGCAACTGCACGAGGTGATCGACCAGCAAATCCCCTCTGACAACCTGTTCTGCGCCCTGCGCATCGACGGCCATTTCCGCCATGCCCATACCCGCACCGTGCCGCGCCAGACACCGCCGTACCGGGCGATGACCGACGTCCTCGACGATCAGCCGGTGTTCCGCTTTAACCAGCGCGAAGGGGTGCTGGTCGGCTTCCGGACCCCGCAGCATATGCAGGGGATCAACGTCGCCGGGTATCACGAGCATTTTATTACCGATGACCGCAAAGGCGGCGGTCACCTGCTGGATTACCAGCTCGACCACGGGGTGCTGACCTTCGGCGAAATTCACAAGCTGATGATCGACCTGCCCGCCGACAGCGCGTTCCTGCAGGCTAATCTGCATCCCGATAATCTCGATGCCGCCATCCGTTCCGTAGAAAGTTAAGGGGGTCACATGGACAAACAGTATCCGGTACGCCAGTGGGCGCACGGCGCCGATCTCGTCGTCAGTCAGCTGGAAGCTCAGGGGGTACGCCAGGTGTTCGGCATCCCCGGCGCTAAAATCGACAAGGTCTTCGATTCACTGCTGGATTCCTCCATTCGCATTATTCCGGTACGCCACGAAGCCAACGCCGCATTTATGGCCGCCGCCGTCGGACGTATTACCGGCAAAGCGGGCGTGGCGCTGGTCACCTCCGGTCCGGGTTGTTCTAACCTGATCACCGGCATGGCCACCGCGAACAGCGAAGGCGACCCGGTGGTGGCCCTGGGCGGCGCGGTAAAACGCGCCGATAAAGCCAAACAGGTCCATCAGAGTATGGATACGGTGGCGATGTTCAGCCCGGTAACCAAATACGCCGTCGAGGTGACGGCGCCGGATGCGCTGGCGGAAGTGGTCTCCAACGCCTTCCGCGCCGCCGAGCAGGGCCGGCCGGGCAGCGCGTTCGTTAGCCTGCCGCAGGATGTGGTCGATGGCCCGGTCAGCGGCAAAGTGCTGCCGGCCAGCGGGGCCCCGCAGATGGGCGCCGCGCCGGATGATGCCATCGACCAGGTGGCGAAGCTTATCGCCCAGGCGAAGAACCCGATCTTCCTGCTCGGCCTGATGGCCAGCCAGCCGGAAAACAGCAAGGCGCTGCGCCGTTTGCTGGAGACCAGCCATATTCCAGTCACCAGCACCTATCAGGCCGCCGGAGCGGTGAATCAGGATAACTTCTCTCGCTTCGCCGGCCGGGTTGGGCTGTTTAACAACCAGGCCGGGGACCGTCTGCTGCAGCTCGCCGACCTGGTGATCTGCATCGGCTACAGCCCGGTGGAATACGAACCGGCGATGTGGAACAGCGGCAACGCGACGCTGGTGCACATCGACGTGCTGCCCGCCTATGAAGAGCGCAACTACACCCCGGATGTCGAGCTGGTGGGCGATATCGCCGGCACTCTCAACAAGCTGGCGCAAAATATCGATCATCGGCTGGTGCTCTCCCCGCAGGCGGCGGAGATCCTCCGCGACCGCCAGCACCAGCGCGAGCTGCTGGACCGCCGCGGCGCGCAGCTCAACCAGTTTGCCCTGCATCCCCTGCGCATCGTTCGCGCCATGCAGGACATCGTCAACAGCGACGTCACGTTGACCGTGGACATGGGCAGCTTCCATATCTGGATTGCCCGCTACCTGTACAGCTTCCGCGCCCGCCAGGTGATGATCTCCAACGGCCAGCAGACCATGGGCGTCGCCCTGCCCTGGGCCATCGGCGCCTGGCTGGTCAATCCTGAGCGCAAAGTGGTCTCCGTCTCCGGCGACGGCGGCTTCCTGCAGTCGAGCATGGAGTTGGAGACCGCCGTCCGCCTGAAAGCCAACGTGCTGCATCTTATCTGGGTCGATAACGGCTACAACATGGTCGCTATCCAGGAAGAGAAAAAATACCAGCGCCTGTCCGGCGTCGAGTTTGGGCCGATGGATTTTAAAGCCTATGCCGAATCCTTCGGCGCGAAAGGGTTTGCCGTGGAAAGCGCCGAGGCGCTGGAGCCGACCCTGCGCGCGGCGATGGACGTCGACGGCCCGGCGGTAGTGGCCATCCCGGTGGATTATCGCGATAACCCGCTGCTGATGGGCCAGCTGCATCTGAGTCAGATTCTGTAAGTCATCACAATAAGGAAAGGAAAATGAAAAAAGTCGCACTTGTTACCGGCGCCGGCCAGGGGATTGGTAAAGCTATCGCCCTTCGTCTGGTGAAGGATGGATTTGCCGTGGCCATTGCCGATTATAACGACGCCACCGCCAAAGCGGTCGCCTCCGAAATCAACCAGGCCGGCGGCCGCGCCATGGCGGTGAAAGTGGATGTCTCCGACCGCGATCAGGTGTTTGCCGCCGTCGAACAGGCGCGCAAAACGCTGGGCGGCTTCGACGTCATCGTCAACAACGCCGGCGTGGCGCCGTCCACGCCGATCGAGTCCATTACCCCGGAGATTGTCGACAAAGTCTATAATATCAACGTCAAAGGGGTGATCTGGGGCATCCAGGCGGCGGTCGAGGCCTTTAAGAAAGAGGGTCACGGCGGGAAAATCATCAACGCCTGTTCCCAGGCCGGCCACGTCGGCAACCCGGAGCTGGCGGTATATAGCTCGAGTAAATTCGCCGTACGCGGCTTAACCCAGACCGCCGCTCGCGACCTCGCGCCGCTGGGCATCACAGTCAACGGCTACTGCCCGGGGATTGTCAAAACGCCAATGTGGGCCGAAATTGACCGCCAGGTGTCCGAAGCCGCCGGTAAACCGCTGGGTTACGGTACCGCCGAGTTCGCCAAACGCATCACCCTCGGCCGCCTGTCCGAGCCGGAAGATGTCGCCGCCTGCGTCTCCTATCTTGCCAGCCCGGATTCTGATTATATGACCGGTCAGTCATTGCTGATCGACGGCGGGATGGTGTTTAACTAATAAAAAAAGCTCTGACATGGCTTGCCCCTGCTTTCGCGCAGGGGCTTTTTTTGGTTTGTAAGTGTAAGCATCCCGGGGAAACGAAGCATCAATATTTGCGGGCTTCTGGCGCTCCTACTTGCGCTTCTGGCACGACGTGGGCAATCTGACTGGGATGAAGGTCTGATTTGAGCGAGGAGCGGAAGTTCGGGAACGGGATAGCTCCATTGATGACTTTATGCTACGTGTTAAACCACAGGTAATGGAGTTGCTGCCGGAGAAAGTAGTATTCTTTAGACTGAGATCTTTTGAAAGGAACAGTAGTTGCTATAAAATTGAGGAACCAAATTCTTTAGCTTTTAAAAAATAAAATATTATCTCTTTTAGAAATTAGATAAGCAGGAGAAAAGCTATGATATCGGTAATAAAGGACCTATTTAGTAACCAAGTGGTTTCCGCAGTCATTCTTACTATCATTGGAGCGATTACAAAAAAGTATATTCAGTTTCATCGCAGAGACTTTTTTTCACGCTCATCCTCCGAGCAGATAAAAGCAGTCGAATGGCTTAGAACCTCTTCTGTACCCATCTCCGATCCGTTAGCAAAGGCGGAACAGCAGTTCCGCCTACAGTCGTTCGGACTGCATAGAGATTGGCATTTATCTTATAAAATCATATGCTTGAGTTCCGATTATGCACAGTCATTAATTCCGTCCTTGAAGGCAGTCTTGCGTTATCAGGGCATGTACACAATTACTAACGGGAATATATACCCTCATAAATTCCATAAGTGGATAATACCTTTTGTGTTAATATCGTTGCTATTATATATCGGTGCTGAG
The DNA here is from genome assembly GCF_051858335.1 of Klebsiella sp. K47. Taxonomy (NCBI): domain Bacteria; kingdom Pseudomonadati; phylum Pseudomonadota; class Gammaproteobacteria; order Enterobacterales; family Enterobacteriaceae; genus Klebsiella; species Klebsiella sp. K47. The sequence continues at coordinate 4,271 of NZ_JBPYUI010000031.1, read as the reverse complement.
ATATACAGAGGTTCTTCACAGAGTGATGGTATAGAGATTTTGAAATCTCTATACGTCGTTATTGTGGCTTTTATAGTATGGTGTTGGGTCGCTGCTTGTGCTCTGAGAGTATCAAGCATCAGTAAAAAGCTCAATGCCTATATCCCACCCGCAAACGATTTTAAATCCAAGACATACGATTTCAGTTCAATACTCAATAATAGATATCCCTAGCCTGGCTGATCTGCTTCCCGTAAATACTGATACCTGGCAGTAAGCGAGATCCGCTTCTGGCACGGCGCGAACTGTTAACTGAGCCAAAGGTCCGCCATGAGCGAGGAGCGGACATTTTTCTTCGTCCTCTACTTCGTCCATTCTTTATGCAGTAACGCATAGATGTATGTGTCGTCATACCTTGCCTTACCCTCCTCGTTTTCAAAGGAGACAAATTCTTTAAAACATCCTTCACGTCGCATAAGTAGTCGCTCGCATAGTTTTTGAGAGGAGTAATTATAATCTTCCACCCAGGCATACAAACGTCTGGCGCCTTTTACTTTAAATAAATAATCAAACAGTGCAGCAACTGACTCGCTTGCATATCCCTGATGTTCAAAACGTTGATTAAAATGCCAGCCTACTGACCAGGTATTGTTGTCTGGTTCGTTGCTATTGTCCGCAAAAAGATGTCCGATTAACGTATCGGTTTCTTTTAGACAAACGGCAAACTGTGTTGGGTCAGAGGCTCGTTTAGCCACGTCGACCTCTGCCTCAGCGAGTGAATGTAACTTTTCATCCTTAAAGCAAGGAGTACGTGGTGAAGAGAGGTAATCGAAAAGAGCTGCCGCATCCTCTTCCTTAAAATGGCGAATGATTAATCTTTGAGTGGTAATGATGGTCATAATGTCCTTGATAATGTAATGCCAGCCAGTTCAGCAAGAAGTCTGCTTTAAACTGGCCGGAACACAGGGCAGAGATTAGCCGTTCCGGCTATTCCCCAGTCTGTATTTTCGCATGCCTGTAAATCGTGTGATCGTCACGAAAAATACCGGAACAAAGAAAATGGCCAGTAGCGTTCCGCTAATCATCCCGCCGAATACACCGGTACCAATCGCATGCTGCGTGCTGTCGCTGGCTCCACTGGCAAGCATCAGCGGAACAACACCTAATGTGAAAGCCAGAGAAGTCATCAGAATTGGCCGTAAGCGTAGCTTTGCAGCCGTCAATGTCGCGTCAATAAGGCTCTTTCCTTCTTTCATCAATTGTCTCGCGAACTCGATAATCAGAATCGCATTCTTGGCGGAAAGTCCAATCAGGGTTATCAGACCCACTTTGAAAAAGACGTCATTCGTCATATTTGTAACGGATACGGCCAGCACAGCGCCGAGCAGCCCCAGAGGAACAACGAGCATGACCGCGAAGGGAATGGACCAGCTTTCGTAAAGAGCAGCCAGCACCATGAATACCACCAGTACCGAGAGCACAATAAGACCCGGAAGCTGTGATGCAGACTCTTTTTCCTGTAACGAACTTCCCGCCCACTCACCGGCGAACCCCGGTGGTAAGTGCTTAGCCAGATTGTCCATTGCCGCCATTGCGGTACCTGACGATTTTCCCTGTGCGGAACTCCCGGTTATGCGTATGGCAGGATATCCCTGATAGCGTATCAGTTGCTGCGGTGCAACATTCCACGAAAGCGTCACAAAAGTGGATAATGGAAGCATCTGCCCCAGACGGTTTTTAACAGACAAAGCCAAAAGTTGTTCAGGCTGCATCCGGTATGGCGCATCCGCCTGGACGATAACCTGCTGAACCCGACCATTATTGGTATAGTCATTAACATAATTGGAACCTGCTGCAACGGAAATGGTTTGATTTATTTCATCAAACGAAACCCCCATGGCTTCCGCTTTTTCCCTGTCGACATGCAGGGAAAGGCTTGTTCCCTCACCAAGTCCATCAATATAGACATCGGCAAGGTGAGGATTATGATTTGCCTGTACAATAAGCTCATCGGCCGCCTTTTTGAGTGCCTGATAGCCTTTCCCCCCTCTGTCCTGTAAATAATAAGTGAACCCGGATGAGGTTCCCATATCAGAAATAGCCGGAGGCAGCAGACTCATTGTTACGGCGTCCGGCACGTTTGCCATTTGGGACCGAATATGGTCAGCTTCTTCCTGTGCCGTGGTTCCTTTGCGTTGTCTCCAGTCCTTGAGGGTGGTGAATGCCATGGCCGAATTTTGGCCTGACCCTGAAAAACCAAATCCCAGAATCATAATGTTACTTTCTACCGCCTGCCGATGGGCGATCTCCTCTTCAAATGTATCGACGACCTTAAGCGTCCGCTGCATCGTGGCATCAGAAGGAAGCTGGATTGAGGACATAAAATAACCCTGATCTTCATCGGGTAAAAATGATGATGGTAAGGTGGACAGCCCGGCAAACAATGCCAAACATAATGCAGCGTAAATCATCATCATACGGCCAGTACGCTTCAGTACAAATCCCAGACCAGTGGCGTAAAACGAAGTCAGGCGATGAAAGTGAGCGTTAAACCACGCTGAAAATACGCTGCTTTTACCCTGATGAATACCATGTGGTTTGAGCAGGGTTGCACAAAGCGCAGGCGTTAACGTCAGCGCCAGGAATGCCGACAGTAAAATGGATATCGCCATCGAAATGCTGAACTGTCGATAAATAATACCCACAGAACCGCTGGCAAAGGCCATTGGTATAAACACCGCAGTGAGCACCAGCGTAATACCAATGATTGCCGGCGTAATTTCACGCATCGCTTCTCGCGTTGCATCCTGTGGAGACATTTTTTTGTCTTCCATCAGTCGTTCGACGTTCTCCACCACAACAATAGCATCGTCAACAATAATCCCGATGGCCAGTATCATTCCAAACATGGTTAAAATATTGATGGAATAACCGCTTAATAGCATTACGGTAAATGTGCCGAGCAGCGCCACGGGTGCCACAATCGCAGGAATAAGCGTACAGCGTATCTTGTGAAGGAAAAGCAGCATCACGAAAAAGACCAGAACCATGGCTTCAACAAATGTCTCAACTACCTTCAATATCGATAGCTTTACAAATGGAGCCGTATCGAAAGGCACGGTGAATGTCATTCCCTCGGGAAGCACACCGGACAGTTCTGTTAACCGCGCGCGGATACCCGACGCAGTACTAATCGCATTTGCGCCAGGAGACAACTGAATGGCGGCAGCCGTTGCAGGCACGCCATTTTCACGGATGCCAAATGCGTAACTTTGCAACCCGGATTCCACGCGGGCAACGTCTGCCAGTGTCACCCGGGCGGCTGAGACCTGTGATTTAATCGTGATATTGCGAAATTCTTCAACCGAAGAGAGCTGCCCTTTTACCGTTATTGGATAGGTCACCTCTTGACTGCTCGTCGCGGGTTCATCTCCGGTTCTGCCCGGTGAAACAATCACGTTTTGTTGACTGATGGCGCTTAATACATCCGTAACAGAGAGCCCATAGCTGTGTAATTTCATCGGGTCCAGCCATATGCGGAGTGCCTTTTCTCCGCCAAAAAGCTGGACTTTACCTACACCAGGTACGCGACGGAGTTCATCAGTAACATTCCTTGCAAAATAATCGCTTAAGTCAGCTTCCTGATAGGCTCCGCTTGGCGATTTTAACCCCACCATCATTAAAAAACCGGAATTAGCTGCCTCAACATTTATCCCATTCTGTCTTACCGACTGCGGCAGGCGGGATTCCACAATTTTAATTTGGTTTTGCAGATCCATCTGGGCGAGTTTGATGTCGGTGCCGGGTTTGAAAGTTACCGTAATTGACGCCATCCCTGTCGTGTCACTGGAAGATTCAAAATAGAGTAAATTGTCAACACTCGAAATTTCACGCTCGATCAGAGACACGACGGATGTGTTCATCACTTCCGGGCTAGCTCCAGGGTAACTCACTGAAATGATAATACCGGGTGGCGCAACTTCAGGGTATTGCGCAACCGGTAAACGAGGTATGGACAACAGTCCCGTCAGAACAATAAACAGGGCAATAACCCATGCGAAGATGGGGCGCTCAATGAAAAAGTGCGGCATCAGGTGTACTTCCAGTCAACATACAAAGGGTAAAAGTTCAGCATGGTTTTCCTGATAAAGAGGTCTCATCGTCAGTCGAAACCCGTTTACCGATATCCCTGAGCTGGGAAAATTTCTCAAGAAGTTGTGGTGCGTCATCAAGGCTTGGGCTTTGTTGAATAAATCGAACTTTTGCTGAGTTGAAGGATCAGATCACGCATC